>NZ_MTWR01000047.1:0-26576 GCF_001998165.1 Helicobacter pylori
CACCAAAATTCTTGCGCTACTTTCATTATGGTAACGCAAAAACGCACTAGCCTTTGAAATATAAAACACAAAAACCCCAATCAAAACCCCAAACACCAGCACGAGAAGACTAGAAAGCGCAATGATGATAAAATGTTGCGCGAGCAAGTCTATAAAGTAAATGAAGCGATCATGAAATTCTTTTATCAAATATTTTACCACGCTTATTTTTAATACTATGGCAACTAAATGCTGCGTAGCCACATCTATAGAATGGAGCAACCATTCATACAATTCTTTGATCAATTGTTTAAAAACGCCCATGCTTGGCATTATAACCAAACTTATTTGAATAAAGGGGTTTTAAAATGCTAAAGGCATTCTTTAATGTTGGTTGTAGGTTAAAACTGAAAGGTGCGTTTGCCTAAATTCGTGCTAACTTCTATCCATAACGGCTGGTTTTCGCATAAAATTTCATAGGCTACGCTTTGATTCCTCACTAAAGAAACACTTTTAGGCGTGGGATAGAGCGAGCAAGAACGCCCCTGATTGATGTCAATCTTTAAAATAACCACGCTCTCCACTACAGCGCTCACTTTCAAATAATACGACTCCCTAGCCCCTTGCCATTCTAAATAGGGCGTTTCTTGAGGGATAATCTCTAACGCCACCAAAGGGCTTTGAGCCAGTTTCAAGCGCGTTTTTTGCTCCTGCTCTTTCAATTCTTGTTCTCTGTTGATCCCTTTATCAATCAAATCAAAAAGGTTTGAAGAAGCGTCCTTCTCTCTAGCAATAAGGCTCGCTAACAACAAAAAGATTAAAAGATAATTTTTATTCATGCGATTCATTCTTGCTGTTTGTGGGGATTGAATTCTTCATCTAAAATAGAATGGATCTTGCTCAAATCGTTCGCATCGGTTGAAAAAAAGATTTCCACACGATTGTTTTTCATTCTGTTTTCTAAGGAATCATTAGGCGCGATAGGGTTGGTAGAGCCGTAAGAAGAAAAAGACAATTGGTTAGGATCCACGCCGTATTGTATAAGGACTTTCATCACCCTATAAGCACGATTGGCAGCTAATTCATAATGGCTTTTAAAACGGGTTTTATCTAAAGGCGTGTCGTCTGTAAAACCTCTCACATTAATATGCACCCTTTTAGGGAGTTTTTGAATGATTTTAGCGATCCGTTCAATATAAAGCATCATGTCTTGATTGATAGCGTCTGAAGTGGCGTTTTTAAACAACAAATTAGAAGGGAGCTTTAAAATAGAGCCTTGATCAATTTGCTCTAAAACACTGCCTTCGCCTTTGCGAGCGATAGTGGCTTTTGTTTCGGTATTTTGCGAAGCCGGTTTGGAGCTTTCACTCGCCATTTGCTCTTCTTCTTTCCCTGAATCAGGGGGGATCACTACAACCGGCTGCATCGCCTCTGGCTTGGGAGCGTAATTAAAAATCTTAATAAATTCGGTTTTTAAGGCTTCCACTTTGGATTTATTGACCGCTGAAATGGCATAAAGAGCGATAAAAAGCGCGAGCAACAACGACAAAAAGTCCGCATAAGGAACCGCCCATTTTTCACCGGCGGGGCATTCAGTAGGCTTGTTTTTCTTAGCCATCTTTAGCCCTCAAATTGAGATTTTTTAGGCTCACCGGGAGCGATATAGTTTAAGAGTTTGTTTTCTAAATCCCTTGGATTTTCCCCATTAGCGATGCCTAAAATCCCCTCTAAAAGAACGGTTTTTTCTTTAATAATGTCTTTAGATTTAGCTTTGAGCTTATGCCCAAAAGGGCCAAAAATCGCATAAGAACACATAATCCCTGTAACAGTAGCCGTAAAAGCCCCAGCGATCCCTGCTGCCATTTCAGCCGGGTTGTCCAGTTTTTGCAAGGCCAACATAAGCCCCATAACTGCCCCCACTAACCCCATAGTAGGAGCGGTCTCACCGGCCGTCTCCCAATAATGAGCGGCGCCGTGGTAATACTCTTCCATTTCTTCAATGCTGATTTCTAAGCTTTCCTTAACGGATTTTAAATCCTTGCCATCTATGATCATAGACAAGCCATTACGGGTGAAATCATCTTCAATTTGCGCCACTCGCCCCTCTAAACTCAACACCCCATCTTTTCTAGCCAGAGTGGCTAATTCCACTAAATTTTTAATGGTTTCGTTTAAATTGATTTTAGGGTTTAAAAAAACAATTTTTATCTCTTTGTAAGCGGCTTTCACGTAACGCGCATGCGTGCCTGTCATGGCGGCAAAAAGCGAAGTAGGCACGATGATGATGACTGAACTCAAATGGATAATGTGCAACGGGTTGCCATCTTCTAAAATATCGCCTAGCGAAATAGAAGCGACCGCCAATACCAAGCCTAGTATGGTTGATAGATCCAAAACTTACCCCTTAATCTAAATTTCATAATCTTGTAAATGCGTGATTTTATGCGTGCCACAAACCCTACAATCAGGGTTTTTGGGTGCTTGAATTTTTTTAAAATCCATCGTTTTAATATCGGCTATAAGTAAAGTATTTATAAGTAAAGTTTCAAACCCTAAAAAATATTTAAGGCATTCGCTCGCTTGGATACACCCTAAAACCCCGGGCAAAACCCCAAAAAGCCCTGAAATAGGATTTAATCCCTTTTTAGGGGGCTTATCAAAAACACACGCTAAGCATGCGCTATTAGGTAAAACGCTCATGCTTTGCCCCCTGTATTTTAAAACCCCGGCATGCGAATAGGGCTTTTGGGCTAACACGCAAGCGTCATTGATCAAGAATTTAGCGTTAAAATTGTCCGTGGCGTCTATGATAAAATCGTAAGGCTCTATGAGAGGAAGAGCGTTATGGGCCTTAAAGCGTTCTTCAAAGGTTTCTATTTCAATACCAGCATTGAGTTGTTTTAAGCGGGCTTTCGCGCTAGAGGTTTTAGGTTGGTTTAAAAAATCCTGTGAATGGATAATTTGGCGTTGCAAATTACTCATATCTACTGAATCAAAATCCACAATGCCTATTTTTCCTATCCCAGCAGCGCACAGATACATCAAAACCGCTGATCCAAGCCCACCGGCTCCAATGACTAAAACGCTAGATTTTAAAAGCTTCAATTGGCCTTCTTCGCCCACATCTTCTAGCATGATATGGCGCAAATAACGTTCTTTGTCTAGCCGGCTTAGCAATTAAGCCATCCTTGAAACCCAAATTTTAGAATGCTCTCTTTCAGCAAAAAAACTCGTTTTATCCCCATGCCCTGGATAAATCTCTATGTCTTTAGGGAAATCTAAATTTTGAAACCTTAACAGGGACTCTTTCATGTCTTTTTCATTAGAATAAGGGAAATCATAACGGCCAATGCTGCGATAAAAGATAAAATCCCCGCTAAAAATCACCCCTTCAATTTCTATGATAGAACAACCGGGCGTATGTCCGGGAAAATGCCAGTATTTAATGGTGGTGTTTGCTATCTCTAAAGTGGTGCAACCCTTATTACAAGGCACGCTAAATGTGGGGCTAAAAACCGGCATGCCCAAATGGAAAATATCATTTTCTAGCATGAACACATCGTCTTTTGGGGCGTAAATGGGGGTGTCTTTAAGGGCTTTTGACAATTGAGTGCTATCCCATACATGATCATAATGCCCATGCGTGATTAAAATCGCCCTAGGGTTCTTGGCGTTTTCTAACACCCATTCGCTGCTAGAAAATCCGGGATCGATGATAAAATCCACCCCACCAGAAAGCTTCACAATATAAGCGTTTTCTTCCACCGCTCCGCACTCTCGCCTTAAAATTTCCAAACTCTAAACTCCCTTCAAACTAGCCTAAAAAGTCATTATAATTATAATATCATAGCGCAAAAATAAGGCGATTTTGACTAGAATAGCGGTCTCTTATTGTTGGTTAAAATGAGTTTGAATAAAAGGGAAATCGTGCGTTCGTTTGGGAATTACATGCAAGAGTGGCTTTATGGCGAAAAAGGGTATTACAGAAAGGCGCTAATCGGTCCAAAAGGGGATTTTTACACTTCGGTGTCTTTGAGTAAGTTTTTTGGGGGCGCTATTGCGTTTTATATCATTAGGCTTTTAGAAGAAGAAAAATTATTTTTGCCTTTAAAAATTGTAGAAATTGGCTCTCATCATGGGCATCTTTTGAGCGATATAGCCAGTTTTTTAAACGCTTTGAGCGTGGGCGTAATGGAAAAATGCGAATTTGTCAGCTGTGAGCCTTTAAAGGAATTGCAAAATATCCAACAAACTATTTTCAAACAAGCCACGCAATTGGATCTAATCAGTTGCACTTTAGAAGAACTTGATTTTAAAGAAAAAAAAAGCGCGTTCGTTGTCTCTAACGAATTGTTTGACGCGTTCGCTTGCGAGATCATTAAAGACAATCAAATGCTTTTTATTACCCATGATCATCAAGGCGTTTGGGGCGGTATTGATGAACCCACTAAAGAACTTCTTAAAAATTTGAATTTAAAAGAAGGGTACGCACCGTTATTTTTAGAGGCTTTCATTAAAAATTTGTTAGAAAAATTGAATGAGGCTTCTTCTTGGGTGTTTTTGAGCTTTGATTATGGCGATGAAACAGAGCGAAAAGACATGCATTTAAGGGCTTTTAAAAACCACCAAGCGCTGGATTTTAAGGATATTTTAAACCATCTGGCTTCTTTGTATCAGCAAAGCGATTTGACTTATGATGTCAATTTTTCTTTGGTGCGCTTTTTGTTTGAAAAACACGATGTGCGATTTTCATTCTTCAAATCGCAGGCTAACGCTTTGCTGGATATGGGGCTTATGGGATTGTTGGAAGCGTTTTCAAAGAGCGTGAGTTATGAAAGGTATTTAAAAGAAGCGGCTAAAATCAAGCCCCTAATTAGCCCTGGGGGTTTAGGGGAGCGCTTCAAGGCGTTGGAGTTCGTGAAAAAATAAAATATAAAAAAATGATCAAAAGTATTTTTACAATCTAATAACAAAGAGCTCGCGTATTTTTGAAGAGGGAATTGGTATCTTAGATTTTTTAGAATATTAAATACTAAGTATTTACTATTAAACGCTACGCTTTTGGGACTCAGTTTGTTTGAAAAGTTGGAGAGAAACTAACTTGCTTTCTCAGTTTAAAGGTAAGAGCGTCAGGACATTTTAATGAAAAAGTTTATTAAAATGCTAAGTTATAGTAAAGAAGGAAGGAATATAATGCCCTTCGCTCTTACCTTCGCCGGCCATTATACCAAAAAAAAAAAAAAAAGATGTTATTTGAGCTTTATTTTTAACATTCTGTTTTTCTTTTTTATAAAATGAAACACTTTTTAAGTTTATTTATTTATTTAATATTGGTGTTTAAAAGAAAGAATCGCTATAATTTTGAAACAATTTAAGCCTATTGATGGGATAAAGGGGTTTTTTTGAAAATTTTTCTTTCTTGCAAGTCTTTGTTGATTCAAAGGAGTTTGGAATTTTATTTGAGCGGTTGCCTCTCTTCTGTGGAAGTTTGCGATTTTGTTTTAAGCGATGATGAAACGCTAGAGATTAATAAGCCCCTATGCTTTATAGAAGAATATTTAAGAAAGCCTTTCACTAAACAGAGCGTGAAAGAAGATGTCAAAAATTTTTATCGCGCTTTAAAGACGAGCGAAAAACCTTGCGAAGAAATGAAAATTTCTAAAGAGCAAAAGATTCAGCAATTACTAGAAGAATACACCCAAAAATTATGCCAAATCATCAGCCAGTAAAAAAATTTAAGATCATTGGGGGGGCTTGTAAGGGATTAGGCTTGAATTTGCCTAACGTTTCTAGCACGCGCCCCACCAAAGCGATCGTAAGAGAGTCGTTTTTTAACACCTTGCAAGCAGAAATTAATGGAGCGCATTTTATAGAAGTGTTTTCAGGCAGCGCTTCTATGGGTTTAGAGGCTTTGAGTAGGGGGGCTAAAAGCGCGGTGTTTTTTGAGCAAAATAAAGACGCTTATAAGACGCTCTTAGAAAATATTTCCCTCTTTAAAAACCGCTTGAAAAAGGAAATGGAAATTCAAACCTTTTTAGATGACGCTTTCAAGCTTTTGCCCGTGCTGTGTTTAAAAAATGGCGTTTTGAATATTATTTATTTGGATCCTCCTTTTGAAACAAGCGGGTTTTTAGGGATTTATGAAAAGTGTTTTCAAGTTTTAGAAAGGTTATTAAACCGCTCTCATTCAAAAAATCTTTTAGTGGTTTTTGAGCATGAAAGCGTGCATGAGATGCCTAAAAATCTTACAACTTTAGCTATAATCAAACAGAAAAAATTTGGGAAAACCACTTTAACTTATTTTCAATAGGAATAGGCATGGCAGAAGAACAAGAAAATACCGCGCAACAACCCCCCAAAAAAAGCAAAGCCCTTTTATTTGTCATTATTGGAAGCGTGCTAGTGATGCTTTTGTTGGTGGGGGTGATTATCATGCTGCTTATGGGGAATAAGGAAGAATCCAAAGAAAACGCTTCTAAAAACACCCAAGAAGTTCAAGCTAATCCTATGGCGAACAAAAATCAAGAAGCCAAAGAAGGCTCTAATATCCAGCAATATTTAGTGCTTGGGCCTTTGTATGCGATTGATGCGCCTTTTGCGGTGAATTTGGTCTCTCAAAATGGCCGACGCTACCTTAAGGCTTCCATTTCGTTAGAATTGAGTAATGAAAAGCTTTTGAATGAAGTCAAGGTTAAGGACACAGCGATTAAGGACACGATTATAGAGATTCTATCGTCTAAAAGCGTGGAAGAAGTGGTTACTAATAAGGGTAAAAACAAGCTTAAAGATGAAATTAAGAGCCATTTGAATTCGTTTTTGATTGATGGCTTTATTAAAAATGTCTTTTTCACTGATTTTATCATCCAATAGTTTTAAATGATTGGCGTAGATATTGTCTCTATTGCTAGGGTAGAAAAGTGCGTAAAACGCTTTAAAATGAAGTTTTTAGAGCGTTTTTTATCGCCAAGTGAGATTGTTTTATGCAAGGATAAATCCAGCAGTATCGCCGGGTTTTTCGCGCTTAAAGAGGCTTGCTCTAAAGCCCTTCAAGTAGGCATCGGTAAGGAATTGAGCTTTTTGGATATACGAATCTCTAAAAGCTCTAAAAACGCCCCCTTAATCACCCTTTCCAAAGAAAAAATGGATTATTTCAACATCCAAAGCTTGAGCGCGAGTATCAGCCATGACGCTGGTTTTGCGATAGCGGTTGTGATGGTTTCTTCGTCAAATTGATAAATAACGCATTTTAAAACTCCCGTAACATTCTGTTTTAAAAAGCGCTTAGTGGCTGTTTAAAAAACACAAAAAACCTTTTTCAAATCGTTTTGATAACAAATTGTAAATAAATAAAATCAAACTTCAAAATTTAAGTTAATTATAATAATTATTTTTATAATATGCATCGGTTTGAATTAAATAAGAAAGGTTATCATAATGAATGGTTATTTGAGGGTAAAAACCCCGTATTTTTTAGCGTTATACACTTTGGCTTTTTTGTCTTTTAACTCTTTGGTTGGCGCAAAAGAAGATAAGCACCATTTTTTAAAAAAAGTTACAACCACTGAGCAAAAATTCAGTTCCAGCGCCCCGCTTTCATATCAAAGCGAAGAGGTGCGCAATTCCACAAGCTCTCGCACGGTGATTTCCAACAAAGAACTCAAAAAAACGGGGAATTTGAATATTGAAAACGCTTTGCAAAACGTGCCTGGGATTCAAATCAGAGACGCTACAGGCACGGGCGTGCTGCCTAAAATTTCGGTGCGCGGTTTTGGTGGGGGCGGTAACGGGCATAGCAATACCAACATGATTTTAGTCAATGGTATCCCCATTTATGGCGCGCCGTATTCTAATATTGAATTGGCGATTTTCCCTGTAACTTTCCAGTCAGTGGATAGGATTGATGTGATTAAGGGGGGCACAAGCGTCCAATACGGCCCTAACACTTTTGGAGGCGTGGTGAATGTCATCACTAAAGAAATCCCAAAAGAATGGGAAAATCAAGCGGCTGAAAGGATCACTTTTTGGGGGCGCTCTTCTAATGGGAATTTTGTAGATCCCGAGGAAAAAGGCAAGCCCTTAGCCCAAACTTTAGGCAATCAAATGCTGTTTAACACTTATGGGCGAACGGCCGGGATGTTGGGTAAGTATATAGGCATTAGCGCTCAAGGCAATTGGATTAATGGGCAAGGTTTTAGGCAAAACAGCCCTACAAAGGTGCAAAACTACTTGTTGGATGCGGTTTATAAGATTAATGCGACCAATACTTTTAAAGCTTATTACCAGTATTATCAATACAATTCTTACCATCCTGGCACTTTGAGCGCGCAAGATTATGCCTATAACCGCTTCATTAATGAGCGCCCTGACAATCAAGATGGAGGGAGAGCCAAGCGCTTTGGGATTGTGTATCAAAATTATTTTGGCGATCCGGATAGGAAAGTGGGGGGAGATTTTAAATTCACTTATTTTACGCATGACATGAGTAGGGATTTTGGGTTTTCTAACCAATACCAAAGCGTGTATATGAGCAGTCAAAATAAGATTTTACCCTTTAAAGGCAAGGGAGAAATCAGCGCGACTAACCCTAATTGCGGTCTGTATTCTTATAGCGATACGAATAGCCCTTGTTGGCAATTTTTTGATCAGATCCGCCGCTTCGTGGTGAATGCCTTTGAGCCAAAACTCAATCTTATCGTCAATACCGGTAAAATCAAACAAACTTTTAACATGGGAATGCGGTTTTTAACCGAAGATTTATACCGCCGATCCACCACCAGGAAAAACCCTAGCGTGCCTAATAATGGGAGTGGTTTTGATGCAGGAACTTCACTCAATAATTTCAACAATTATACCGCCGTGTATGCCAGCGATGAAATCAATTTCAATAACGGCATGCTAACGATCACGCCGGGTTTGAGATACACTTTTTTAAATTACGAAAAAAAAGACGCTCCCCCTTTTAAAGAAGGTCAAACAGGAAAAACCATTAAAGATCGTTATAACCAGTGGAATCCGGCGCTGAATGTCGGTTATAAACCCATTAAAGATTGGTTGTTTTATTTCAACTATCAAAGAAGTTATATCCCGCCCCAATTCAGCAATATCGGTAGTTTTGTAGGCACAAGCACGGATTATTTTCAAATCTTTAATGTCATGGAAGGCGGCTCAAGATATTATTTCAACAATCAAGTGAGTTTTAACGCGAATTATTTTGTGATTTTTGCGAATAATTATTTTACCGGGCGCTATGGGGACAACAGAGAGCCGGTCAATGCGAGATCGCAAGGCGTGGAGTTAGAACTCTACTACACGCCTATTAGAGGGCTTAATTTCCATGCGGCTTACACTTTCATAGATGCCAATATCACCAGCCACACGATGGTAACTAACCCTGCTAATCCTAAAGGGCCTAAAAAAGATATTTTTGGCAAAAAACTCCCTTTTGTCAGCCCGCACCAATTCATTTTAGACGCGAGTTACACTTACGCTAAAACCACGATCGGGTTGAGTTCTTTCTTTTATAGCCGCGCTTATACAGATGTGTTAAACACCGTGCCTTTCACAGAATACGCGCCCACGATCAAAAATGGGGCTATTATCACTAAAACAGCAGGCATGACGCCGTGGTATTGGGTGTGGAATTTGCAAATTTCTACCACTTTGTGGGAACGCAAAAAGCAAAGCGTTAATGCGAGCTTGCAAATCAATAACATTTTTAACATGAAATATTGGTTTAGCGGGATAGGCACTAGCCCTAACGGGAAAGAAGCCGCACCTCCCAGGAGCATCACAGCGTATGTGAGCTATAATTTTTAAGGCTTAATCTTTATGGCTGTAATGGCTTGAGCAGTTGGGTATAAAAGACAACCCTTTGTTTTAAATGATCTCTTAGAGCACGGTAATTGGGGCAAAAGATTTGAACGCAACGCCAGAAATTTTTGGAATGGTTTTTGTGGATCGTGTGGGCGAGCTCATGGATGATGACATAATCAATCGCTTCTTTTTGAGCGCAAACCAATAAAAGAGCAAAACTCAAGCGGTTATGATAAGAGCAACTCCCTAAAACTTTGGCGTTGTTTCTAATGCTGAAATGGGTGTATGAAGTTTGCATTTTTTGAGCGATTAAGGGGAGTTTTCGCTCCAAATAAGTTTTTAAGATTTTTTTAAGTTCTGTTAGGGTGTAATCGTTGGCGTTTTTCATCTCATCAAACACAAGGATTTTGTTTTTATATTTTTCTAGGTTAGCGCGCAAGAGCGAGTGTTTTTCTTGCATGCTTAAAAAGGTTTTTTTTAGCCAAGCTTCTTGCTCTTTTAAAAAAGCGTTCGCTCTAGCTTGAGAGCAAGAATTGGGCATTTTTAGAATCACTTCCAAAGAGGGCGTGATATTCAAGCTCAGGGTTTTGATTTTTTTACTTTTTTGAATGGTAATAGGAATATCATCTAACATGATGCGTATTTTACTAAAATTTGCGCTAGAATGTAAGTCTGTTTGATATTGATTTTATTTGCATTAAGAATTAAGGCTAACATGCGTGTTTTTATTATTCATTTAAGCCCAAAAACCTGTCAAAATTTCTCTTTAAAAGAAACTCATATAACCCCCCTTTTAGAGAGCCTTAAACTTCAAGGGATCTCTTATGAAATTTTTGATGCGATCTATTCTAAAATCTCTCCCACTCAATTACACCCCTTGATTTTAGAGCATTTGCACCCTTCTTTTATGGTTGAAGATTTATTGGCTTTTTGTAAGAATAAAAAACACCCCCCTTGCGCGTTCAAAAATTTCTTTTACGCGCTCAAGCATTGCGGGAAGAGGATGGGGTTTGGGGAGCTTGGGTGCTATGCGAGCCATTATTCATTGTGGCAAAAATGCATAGAACTCAATGAAGCGATCTGTATTTTAGAAGACGATATAACCCTAAAAGAACATTTTAAAGAGAGCCTGAAGTTTTGTGATAAACACATCAACGAGTTAGGCTATATCCGCTTGATGCATTTAGAAGAAAATGTGGCTAAACAAAAAACTCCCGTTAAAGGGGTTTCTCAAATCTTAAATTTTAAAGATGGCATTGGCACTCAAGGGTATGTTTTAGCCCCCAAAGCCGCGCAAAAATTATTGAAATACAGCGCAAAAGAATGGGTGATGCCCATAGATTGCGTGATGGATAGGCATTATTGGCATGGGGTCAAAAACTATGTGTTAGAAGAATTTGCGATCGCTTGCGATGAGATGAACGCTCAAAATTCCAACACAGAAAAACAAAGGCCTAAAAGATTACCTTTAAGCATCAGGATTGGCCGTTTTTTACACAAGGGCGCGATTAAAATCTTGGATAAAGTTTTTAGGTATAGCTCAAAAATTAATCAGAATTGGCAAACATTAGAATAAGTCTTTGAGTATTTCTTGCATGAATAGGGGGAGTTTCATTCAATTGATTTAAAGGCTTAGCGGTTTGCTAAATGCGGTTTGCTAAATAAAGCAATAAAGTAATAATCGTTATTAAACATGCTATATTTCTTTTTTCTATAAAACTCAATATCATTGAATAAAACTAGGGAGTCAGAATGATCTTAAGAAGAGTTACTGAAGCTTTAGAAGCGTATAAAAATGGCGAAATGCTCATTGTTATGGACGATGAAGACAGAGAAAATGAGGGGGATTTGGTTTTAGCTGGGATTTTTTCTACCCCTGAGAAAATCAATTTCATGGCCACGCATGCTAGGGGGTTGATTTGCGTGTCTTTAACCAAAGATTTAGCGAAAAAATTTGAATTACCCCCTATGGTTAGCGTGAATGATTCTAACCATGAGACCGCTTTCACGGTTTCTATTGACGCTAAAGAAGCCAAAACCGGGATTTCTGCTTTTGAAAGGCATTTGACGATTGAATTATTGTGTAAAGACACCACCAAGCCTAGCGATTTTGTGCGCCCGGGGCATATTTTCCCTTTAATCGCCAAAGATGGAGGCGTGTTAGCGCGCACGGGCCATACTGAAGCGAGCGTGGATTTGTGCAAATTAGCTGGATTAAAACCCGTGAGCGTGATTTGTGAAATCATGAAAGAAGACGGATCTATGGCGAGGAGAGGGGATAAATTTTTGAGCGATTTCGCCATTAAACATAATCTTAAAACCCTCTATGTCTCTGATTTGATTAGCTATCGTTTGGAAAATGAAAGTTTATTGAAAATGTTTTGCCAAGAAGAAAGAGAATTTTTAAAACACCAAACGCAATGCTACACTTTTTTAGACCACCAACAAAAAAACCATTACGCTTTTAAGTTTAAAGGCGCAAAAAACCATGATTTGGCCCCTTTAGTGCGTTTCCACCCTATCAAAGAGGATTTTGATTTTTTGACGACTGACGCGTTTGAAGTGTTTTTTAAAGCGTTAGAATATTTAAAGCGCGAAGGGGGTTATTTGATCTTTATGAACACGCATTCTAAAGAAAACAATATCGTTAAAGATTTTGGGATCGGGGCGTTAGTGTTAAAAAATTTGGGGATAAAGGATTTCAGGCTTTTAAGCTCTTCTGAAGACAGGCAGTATAAGGCTTTGAGCGGGTTTGGGCTTAAGCTTGTAGAAACGATTAGCCTTTGAAGGCTTGTTGAGTTTTATTGAATGTGTTGTAATGTTTTTAAGATATAATAAACTCTTTTTAAGTCAAGCAATAAAGTTTGCAACCTGATGAGAGTAATAATAGAGTTTATGCTGATTTCATTAAAAACATTCCTAAAAATATTATTGAAAATATTCCTAAAAACCTTCCAAAAGATTTGGATAGTTTGCGTTATTATTTGGGGGTTAGGCTGTAGTTTTTTAAACGCTAACAGCATTCAATTAGAAGAAACGCTCAAACGAAGCCCCAAAAATCTTATTTGGCAACACTTTAAAAAGAAGTTTAAAAAGAGCAACACGATCCCTTATACCCCTAATAGCCGTTGGAAATATTTAGGCACGAGTGTTGGGATTTTAGGCGTGTCTTTGGTGATAGGGATTGTGGGGTTGTATCTCATGCCAGAGAGCGTAACGAATTGGGATAGAGAAAAGTTTGGGATCAAAAGTTGGTTTGAAAATGTCCGCATGGGGCCAAAACTAGACAACGATAGTTTTATTTTTAATGAAATTTTGCACCCTTATTTTGGGGCTATGTATTATATGCAACCGCGCATGGCTGGGTTTGGCTGGATGGCATCAGCGTTTTTTTCTTTTATCACTTCCACGCTTTTTTGGGAATATGGCTTGGAAGCGTTTGTGGAAGTGCCTAGCTGGCAGGATCTAGTGATCACGCCTTTATTAGGCTCCATTTTAGGGGAAGGGTTTTACCAGCTCACGCGTTATATCCAACGCAATGAAGGCAAGCTTTTTGGCTCTTTATTCTTAGGGCGTTTGGTTATCGCTCTTATGGATCCTATCGGTTTTATCATTAGGGATTTAGGGCTTGGGGAAGCTTTAGGGATTTATAATAAACATGAAATCCGTTCCAGCTTAAGCCCCAATGGTTTGAATTTAACCTACAAATTTTAAGAATTTAAAATTTAAGAAAATTATAAAGAGTTTTGATAGAATACCTTTTTTTAAAAGACGCGTTTTAAAACTAATTTTAGGAGTATCCTTGAAACGATTAGAAGTCTCTAACCAAGCCAAATTACCCACTCAATTTGGGGAGTTTTATATCCAGTGTTTTAGAGAAAAGGGTTCTAATGGCTCTAAAGATCATTTGGTCATTTTCACCCCTAATTTTTCTCAAAACCCCTTAGTGCGTTTGCATTCAGAATGTTTAACGGGTGATGCTCTAGGCTCTCAAAAATGCGATTGCGGAGGGGCGTTGCAAATGGCGTTAGAAAGGATTTCTAAAGAAGGGGGGCTAGTGATTTATTTGCGCCAAGAAGGGCGTGGGATAGGGCTATTTAACAAAGTCAATGCCTACGCTTTACAGGATAAGGGCTATGATACCATTCAAGCCAATGAAATGATAGGGTTTAAAGACGATGAAAGGGATTATAGTGTTGCGGGTGAAATTTTAGAATATTACCATATTAAAAAAATGCGCTTGCTCACGAATAACCCTAAAAAAATCGCCGCTTTAGAAAAATACGCTGAAGTAACAAGAGAGAGCTTGATTGTGTGCGCTAACGAACACAATCAAGGGTATTTGGAAGTTAAAAAGCTCAAAATGGGGCATTTATTGTGAAAACTAAAAGCGCTTTCCAAAGAGATTTTGAAAATATTTAAAATCATGCTTTTAAAGATTTAATATAAGGGTAAATGATGGTAGAAGTGCGATTCTTTGGACCCATAAAAGAAGAAAATTTTTTCATCAAAGCGAATGATTTAAAGGAATTGAGAGCGATTTTACAAGAAAAAGAGGGCTTAAAAGAGTGGTTGGGCGTTTGCGCGATAGCCCTTAATGATCATTTAATAGACAATTTAAACACGCCTTTAAAAGATGGCGATGTGATCAGTTTGTTGCCACCGGTTTGTGGGGGCTAGGTGTTAAAAATCGTTCAAGGGGCATTGGATACTGACAAGCTTTTGAAAGCCTACCAAGAAGAAGCTCGCATGAAAAACTTTGGAGCGTTTTGTGTGTTTGTGGGGATTGTGAGAAAAGAGGGTAACATTCAAGGCTTGAGTTTTGATATTTATGAAGCGCTATTAAAGACTTGGTTTGAAAAATGGCACCATAAAGCCAAAGATTTGGGCGTGGTGTTAAAAATGGCGCACAGCTTGGGCGATGTTTTGATAGGACAAAGCTCATTTTTATGCGTTTTAATGGGAAAGAATAGAAAAAACGCCTTAGAACTATACGAAGATTTTATTGAAGATTTTAAGCGTAACGCCCCTATTTGGAAATACGATTTGATTGATAATGAACGCATCTATGCCAAAGAAAGAAGCCACCTTTTAAAAGGGAGCGGGCTTTTAGCTTAAAAAGGAGTTAAAGTGCAAACGATTCATATAGGCGTTTTGAGCGCGAGCGATAGAGCGTCAAAAGGGATTTATGAAGATTTAAGCGGGAAGGCGATACAAGAAGTGTTGAGCGAATATCTGCTCAATCCTTTAGAATTTCATTATGAAATCGTCGCTGATGAAAGGGATTTGATTGAAAAATCGCTCATTAAAATGTGCGATGAATACCAATGCGATCTAGTCGTTACTACAGGAGGCACAGGCCCTGCTTTAAGAGACATAACCCCAGAAGCCACAGAAAAGGTGTGCCAAAAAATGCTTCCTGGTTTTGGAGAGCTTATGCGAATGACTAGTTTAAAATATGTGCCTACAGCGATTCTATCGCGCCAGAGCGCTGGCATTAGGAATAAGAGTTTGATCATTAATCTTCCTGGTAAGCCAAAAAGTATTAGAGAATGCTTAGAGGCGGTTTTTCCGGCGATTCCTTATTGCGTGGATTTGATTTTAGGGAATTATATGCAAGTGAATGAAAAAAACATTCAAGCGTTTCGCCCCAAACAATAGGATAAAAAATGCCGCTCACTCATTTGAATGGAGAAAACCAGCCTAAAATGGTGGATATAGGGGATAAAGAAACCACTGAAAGAATCGCTCTAGCAAGCGGTCGTATCAGCATGAATAAAGAGGCTTATGACGCTATTATCAATCATGGCGTCAAAAAGGGTCCGGTGTTACAAACTGCTATTATTGCTGGGATTATGGGGGCTAAAAAGACAAGCGAACTCATTCCCATGTGCCATCCAATCATGCTCAATGGGGTGGATATTGATATTTTAGAAGAAGAAGAGACTTGCAGCTTTAAACTCTATGCGAGAGTCAAAACTCAAGCTAAAACGGGCGTAGAAATGGAAGCGCTAATGAGTGTGAGCGTAGGGCTTTTAACCATTTATGACATGGTGAAAGCTATTGATAAGAGCATGACAATTAGCGGTGTGATGTTGGAACATAAAAGTGGAGGCAAAAGCGGGGATTATAACGCTAAAAAATAGAAAAAAACTAATAATCTAAAGATGTTAGGGTAAAATAACATTTTGACAACAAAAGCGTGTTGGTTGCTTCGTTGTTATAGAAGTCTAAAATATTACAATCAAGGATAGAACGATGAAAGCAAATAATCATTTTAAAGATTTTGCATGGAAAAAATGCCTTTTAGGCGTGAGCGTGGCGGCTTTATTAGTGGGATGTAGCCCGCATATTATTGAAACCAATGAAGTCGCTTTGAAATTGAATTACCATCCAGCTAGCGAGAAAGTTCAAGCGTTAGATGAAAAGATTTTACTTTTAAAGCCAGCTTTCCAATACAGCGATAATATTGCTAAAGAGTATGAAAACAAATTCAAGAATCAAACCGCACTCAAGGTTGAGCAGATTTTGCAAAATCAGGGCTATAAGGTTATTAATGTAGATAGCAGCGATAAAGACGATTTTTCTTTTGCGCAAAAAAAAGAAGGGTATTTGGCTGTCGCTATGAATGGCGAAATTGTTTTACGCCCCGATCCTAAAAGAACCATACAGAAAAAATCAGAACCCGGGTTATTATTCTCCACTGGTTTGGATAAAATGGAAGGGGTTTTAATCCCGGCCGGTTTTGTCAAGGTTACCATACTAGAGCCTATGAGTGGGGAATCTTTAGATTCCTTTACGATGGATTTGA
This sequence comes from Helicobacter pylori, assembly GCF_001998165.1. Lineage (GTDB taxonomy): Bacteria > Campylobacterota > Campylobacteria > Campylobacterales > Helicobacteraceae > Helicobacter > Helicobacter pylori_DL. Next base: position 16,604 of record NZ_MTWR01000047.1, read on the forward strand.
GCGAGTTAGACATTCAAGAAAAATTCTTAAAAACCACCCATTCAAGCCATAGCGGAGGGTTAGTTAGCACCATGGTTAAGGGGACGGATAATTCTAATGATGCGATCAAGAGCGCTTTGAATAAGATTTTTACAAATATCATGCAAGAAATAGACAAAAAACTCACTCAAAAGAATTTAGAATCTTATCAAAAAGACGCCAAGGAATTGAAAAACAAGAGAAACCGATAAAAACAAATACGCATAAGATAAAGAACGCTTGAACAAACTGCTTAAAGGGGGTGTTTTAGCGTTCTTTTTGAGCGTGTATTTAAGGGCTGATGATCTGGTTACTTATACGATCGCCAAAGAAGAAGATCTAGGATACCAGCGGTTTTTAGCCAAGAAGTGTTTAAGGGGCAAAACCCACCCCCCATGTTTTACTGAGTCTAAAAAGCCCAAAAGAAAACCTTTTAACATAGACAAAAGCTCCCATTATTATGGCACAAGCGTGGTGCAAATGTCATGGCTACAGAGCAGGGAAAAATTTGAAAACCATTCAAAATACCGAGACATTCCCTTTGCTGAAGTCAGTTTGATTTATGGCTATAAACAATTTTTTCCTAAAAAAGAGCACTATGGTTTGCGTTTTTATATTTCTTTGGATTATGCTTATGGGTTTTTTCTTAAAAATAAGGGCGTATTGGGCGATAGTTTGAGGGAGAGTTCGCAGATCCCTAAAAGCTATAGAGAAAAGTTGCAAAGAAAAGAGACTTTTATCAACGCTATTTTTTATGGCGCAGGAGCTGACTTTTTATACAAACGCGCTTTTGGGACGCTGATTTTAGGGATGAATTTCGTGGGAGAAACCTGGTTTTATGAAACAAAGATTTTTAAAAAGTGGGCTAAAGATCCTTCAAGCGTTTATCACCCTTACATGTTTCAAGTGATGTTGAATGTGGGGTATCGTTACCGCTTTTCAAGGTATAAGAATTGGGCGATAGAATTTGGCGCGCACATCCCCTTTTTAACCAATGATTATTTTAAAACCCCTTTATACACCCTTCATTTCAAGCGCAATATTTCTGTCTATCTCACTTCAACTTATGACTTTTAGTTTTTTAAATTTTTGAAAACTAGAATTAAAACCGCTTTTTATCAACCGGAATTAAAACAAATTAAGCTATAATGACTATAAAACTTTTAATTTTTTAAGGAAAGAAATGAATCTTGAAGTGAAAAAGATTGACACCGCTAACGCCCGTTTGAGCACTAAACCTTCTATTGAATATTTAGAAAAGCGTTATGATAAAATCGCTCAAAAAATCGCCCAAAAAGTTAAGATTGATGGCTTTAGAAGAGGTAAAGTCCCCCTTAGTTTAGTGAAAACCCGTTATCAAGCCCAAATTGAACAAGACGCTCAAGAAGAGATGATTCAAGAGGTTTTAAAAAACGCTCTTAAAGAATTAGGGATTGAAAATAAGGATCTCATCGGTAGCCCCAATTTCACTAAATTTGAAAAAAAAGACACGCATTTTGAAATAGAAGCGGACATCGGCTTAAAACCCACGATTGTTTTAGACAAGATCCAAGAGTGCGTGCCTAGCGTGGGAGTGGAAATCCCCAATGAAGAAAAAATTGATGAGCGTTTGAAACAGCTCGCTAAAGATTACGCGAAATTTGTGGATACTGACGCTCAAAGAAAAGCCCAAAACGACGATAAATTAACGATTGATTTTGAAGGCTTTATAGATAATGCGCCTTTTGAAGGGGGCAAGGCTGAGAATTTCAATTTGATTTTAGGCAGTAAGCAAATGTTAGAAGATTTTGAAAAGGCTCTTTTGGGCATGCAAGTGGGCGAAGAAAAAGAATTCCCTTTGACTTTCCCTAGCGGATACCACGCAGAGCATTTAGCCGGCAAAGAAGCCCTTTTTAAAGTGAAATTGCACCAGATTCAAGCACGTGAAGCGTTAGAAATCAATGACGAACTCGCTAAAATCGTCTTAGCCAATGAAGAAAATGCGACTTTAAAGCTTTTAAAAGAAAGGGTTGAAGGGCAGTTGTTTTTAGAAAATAAAGCCAGACTCTATAACGAAGAGCTGAAAGAAAAATTGATTGAAAATTTAGATGAAAAAATCGTTTTTGATCTGCCTAAAACGATCATAGAGCAAGAAATGGATTTGTTGTTCAGGAACGCTCTTTATTCCATGCAAGCTGAAGAAGTCAAATCCTTACAAGAAAGTCAAGAAAAAACCAAAGAAAAGCGTGAGAGCTTTAGGAACGATGCGACAAAAAGCGTGAAAATCACTTTTATCATTGACGCTTTAGCGAAGGAAGAAAAAATTGGCGTGCATGACAATGAAGTCTTTCAAACCTTGTATTATGAAGCGATGATGACAGGGCAAAACCCAGAAAATCTCATTGAACAATACCGCAAAAATAACATGTTAGCGGCGGTGAAAATGGCGATGATTGAAGATAGGGTGTTGGCTTATTTGTTGGATAAAAACCTGCCTAAAGAACAGCAAGAAATTTTAGAGAAAATGAGGCCTAACGCTCAAAAAACTCAAGTGGGTTGAACGGCTAAAAAGGAGAGATGATGGGATACATTCCTTATGTAATAGAGAATACCGATCGTGGGGAGCGCAGCTATGATATTTACTCGCGCCTTTTAAAGGATCGCATTGTTTTATTGAGCGGTGAAATTAATGACAGCGTGGCGTCTTCTATCGTGGCCCAACTCTTGTTTTTGGAAGCTGAAGATCCTGAAAAAGACATTGGCTTGTATATCAATTCTCCCGGTGGGGTGATAACAAGCGGTCTTAGCATTTATGATACCATGAATTTTATCCGCCCTGATGTTTCCACGATTTGCATCGGTCAAGCGGCTTCTATGGGGGCGTTTTTACTGAGCTGTGGGGCTAAGGGCAAGCGCTTTTCACTGCCCCATTCAAGGATTATGATCCACCAGCCTTTAGGGGGGGCTCAAGGGCAAGCGAGCGATATTGAAATCATTTCTAACGAGATCCTTAGGCTTAAGGGTTTGATGAATTCTATTCTGGCTCAAAACTCAGGGCAGAGTTTGGAGCAAATCGCTAAAGACACGGATAGGGATTTTTACATGAGCGCTAAAGAAGCTAAAGAGTATGGCTTGATTGATAAAGTGTTACAGAAAAACGTGAAGTGATTGCATGGCGTTATTAGAGATTATCCATTACCCTTCTAAAATCTTAAGAACGCTTTCTAAAGAGGTCGTTTCTTTTGATGCGAAACTCCACCAACAGCTAGATGACATGCATGAAACCATGATCGCTAGTGAGGGGATAGGGTTAGCCGCTATTCAAGTGGGCTTGCCTTTAAGAATGCTCATTATCAATCTCCCGCAAGAAGACGGCGTGCAACACAAAGAAGATTGCCTAGAAATCATTAACCCTAAGTTTATAGAAACTGGGGGTTCAATGATGTATAGAGAAGGGTGCTTGTCTGTGCCGGGATTTTATGAAGAGGTGGAGCGTTTTGAAAAGGTTAAGATAGAGTATCAAAACCGCTTCGCTGAAATGAAAGTTTTAGAAGCGAGCGCTTTATTAGCCGTAGCCATTCAGCATGAGATAGATCATCTCAATGGCGTGTTATTCGTGGATAAATTATCCATTTTGAAGCGTAAGAAATTTGAAAAAGAACTCAAAGAGCTGCAAAAACAACAAAAACGCGAGTAACAACCATGATCAACACGATATTTTGTGCAACCATGCAAAGGGGGGTGGCAGAAATCGTGGCCGTGGAGGCGACTTTCACAAGGGCTTTGCCGGCGTTTGTGATTTCAGGCCTGGCTAATAACTCTATCCAAGAAGCCAAACAGCGGGTCCAATCGGCTTTACAGAATAACGATTTCACTTTCCCGCCTTTAAAAATCACCATCAATCTTTCCCCCTCGGATTTGCCTAAATCCGGGAGCCATTTTGATTTGCCTATCGCTCTTTTAATCGCTTTGCAAAAACAAGAGTTGGCTTTTAAAGAGTGGTTTGCTTTTGGGGAGTTAGGGCTTGATGGCAAGATCAAACCCAATTCTAACATTTTCCCCATGCTTTTAGACATTGCCATTAAGCGCCCCCATGCCAAAATCATTGCGCCTAAGGCGAATGAGGAGCTTTTTTCGCTCATCCCTAATTTGCAATGCTTTTTTGTGGATCATTTTAAAGAAGCGTTAGAAATCTTGCAAAACCCTGAAATCAAAGCAGACACCCACACGAAAAAATTACCCTTTAAAACGATAGAATTGAACGATAAAGAGTATTATTTTTCAGACGCCTATGCCTTAGATTTTAAAGAAGTTAAGGGGCAAGCTGTCGCTAAAGAAGCCGCTTTGATCGCTAGCGCTGGGTTTCATAACTTGATTTTAGAGGGAAGTCCAGGGTGTGGGAAAAGCATGATTATTAATCGCATGCGTTATATCTTGCCTCCATTAAGCCTGAATGAAATCCTAGAAGCGACAAAATTACGCATTTTAAGCGAGCAAGACAGCGCCTATTACCCTTTAAGGAGTTTTAGAAACCCTCACCAAAGCGCTTCAAAATCCAGTATTTTAGGCTCAAGCTCTCTAAAAGAGCCAAAACCTGGCGAAATCGCGCTAGCGCATAACGGCATGCTTTTTTTTGATGAATTGCCTCATTTTAAAAAGGATATTTTGGAAGCTCTAAGAGAGCCTTTAGAAAACAATAAATTGGTGATCTCACGAGTGCATAGCAAGATTGAATACGAAACCTCTTTTTTATTTGTGGGGGCTCAAAACCCTTGCTTGTGTGGGAATTTACTCAGCGCAACCAAAGCATGCCGTTGCCAAGATAGAGAAATCACGCAGTATAAAAACCGCTTGAGCGAGCCTTTTTTGGACAGAATTGATTTGTTTGTGCAAATGGAAGAGAGGAATTATAAAGACACGCCGTCGCATTCTTGGACTTCAAAAGAGATGCATCAATTAGTATTATTAGCTTTCAAACAGCAAAAGTTAAGGAAACAGAGCGCTTTTAATGGTAAGCTTAATGAAGAGCAGATAGAACGATTTTGCCCTTTAAACGCTGAAGCAAAAAAGTTGTTAGAGCAGGCGATTGAAAGGTTTAATCTGTCCATGCGCTCTGTCAATAAGGTCAAAAAAGTCGCTAGGACGATTGCGGATTTAAACGCTTGCGAGAATATAGAAAAATCTCACATGCTCAAAGCGCTGAGTTTTAGAAAGATTTCTTAAAAGGATTTTTATAAGGGAGAGAAAATGCAAGAATACCACATTCACAATTTGGATTGTCCTGATTGCGCGTCTAAATTAGAAAGGGATTTAAACAAATTAGACTATGTGAAAAAGGCTCAAATCAATTTCAGCACCAGTAAGCTGTTTTTGGATACGAGCGATTTTGAAAAAGTTAAGGATTTCATCAAACAAAACGAACCGCATTTGAGTCTGTCTTTTAAAGAGACCGCAGAAAAGCCCTTGAGTTTTACCCCACTCATTATTACAATCATTGTTTTTTTGGGTGCGATTTTAATCTTACACCTAAATCCTAGCCCTTTGATTGAAAAAGCGGTGTTTTTCGTGTTGGCTTTGGTGTATCTAGTGAGCGGTAAAGATGTGATTTTAGGGGCGTTTCGTGGGCTTAGAAAAGGGCAGTTTTTTGATGAAAACGCTTTGATGCTCATTGCGACTATTGCGGCTTTTTGCGTGGGGGCTTATGAAGAGAGCGTGTCTATTATGGTGTTTTATTCAGCGGGCGAATTTTTGCAAAAACTCGCTATCGCTCGCTCTAAAAAATCCCTTAAGGCTTTAGTGGATGTCGCTCCTAATCTGGCTTATTTGAAAAAGGGCGATGCATTAGTGAGCGTTGCGCCTGAAGATTTAAGAGTCAATGACATTGTGGTGGTGAAAGTTGGCGAAAAAGTGCCTGTGGATGGCGTGGTGATCAAGGGCGAAAGTTTGCTAGATGAAAGGGCGTTGAGTGGAGAGTCTATGCCTGTTAATGTCAGCGAACGCTCTAAAGTTTTAGGGGGGAGCTTGAATTTAAAAGCGGTACTTGAAATTAAAGTAGAAAAAATGTATAAAGATTCTTCCATCGCTAAAGTGGTGGATTTAGTCCAACAAGCCACGAATGAAAAGAGCGAAACCGAGAAATTCATCACTAAATTTTCACGCTACTACACCCCGAGCGTTTTATTCATTGCGCTAATGATTGCTGTATTACCGCCCTTGTTTTCTATGGGGAGCTTTGATGAGTGGATTTATAGGGGGCTTGTGGCTTTAATGGTGAGCTGTCCTTGCGCGTTAGTGATCTCTGTGCCTTTAGGGTATTTTGGGGGCGTGGGAGCGGCGAGCAGAAAGGGTATTTTAATGAAAGGCGTGCATGTTTTAGAGGTGCTTACCCAAGCTAAAAGCATCGCCTTTGATAAAACCGGCACTTTGACTAAAGGCGTTTTTAAAGTGATGGATATTGTGCCGCAAAACGGGCATTCTAAAGAAGAAGTTTTGCATTACGCTTCTTGTTCGCAGCTTTTATCCACGCACCCGATCGCTTTATCCATTCAAAAAGCATGCGAAGAAATGTTAAGGAACGATAAGCACCAGCATGACATTACAAATTACGAAGAAGTGAGCGGAATGGGGGTTAAAGCGCAATGCCATACGGATTTAATCATCGCAGGGAATGAAAAAATGCTCGATCAATTCCATATCGCGCACAGCCCTTCCAAAGAAAACGGCACGATTGTGCATGTGGCTTTTAACCAAAATTATATAGGCTATATTGTGATTAGCGATGAGATTAAAGATGACGCCATAGAGTGCTTAAGGGATTTAAAAGCGCAAGGGATAGAAAATTTTTGCATTTTGAGCGGGGACAGAAAAAGCGCGACTGAGAGCATCGCTCAAACTCTAGGCTGTGAATATTATGCAAGCTTGTTGCCTGAAGAAAAAACGAGCGTGTTTAAAACTTTTAAAGAACGCTATAAAGCCCCGGCGATTTTTGTAGGCGATGGCATCAATGACGCTCCGACTCTAGCGAGCGCTGATGTGGGGATTGGCATGGGGAAAGGCTCAGAATTGAGCAAGCAAAGTGCAGACATTGTGATCACTAATGACTCCTTAAATTCGTTAGTGAAAGTTTTAGCGATCGCTAAAAAAACTAAAAGCATTATTTGGCAAAATATCTTGTTCGCTTTGGGGATTAAAGCGGTTTTTATCGTGCTAGGGCTTATGGGGGTAGCGAGCTTGTGGGAAGCGGTCTTTGGCGATGTAGGGGTTACGCTTTTAGCCTTAGCCAACTCCATGCGCGCGATGAGGGCTTAAAAAGAGCCTTTTTATCGCTAGCGTTTTAGAAATTTAAAGGAAACCAAATGCATAAAATAGAGCGCTTACTCCAAACTTTAGCGCCTAAGGGGGTGGGGTTTAGGAAGTTGGGGGATATTGGGGAATTTTATAGCGGACTTGTTGGAAAAAGTAAAAAATCTTTCTCTCAAGGGAATAAATTTTATGTTCCTTATATCAATGTTTTTAATAATCCGCAATTAGATCTAAATGCTTTAGAAAGCGTTCAAATAGGGGATAAAGAAAAACAAAATACAATTCAATTAGGCGATGTGCTTTTTACTGGTTCATCTGAAAATTTAGAGGATTGTGCGATGTCTTGCGTAGTTACTCAAAAGATTGAAAAAGATATTTATCTTAATAGTTTTTGTTTTGGTTTTAGATTTTTTGATAAGAATTTATTTAATCCATCGTTTCTTAAACATTTTTTAAGGGATTACAATTTTAGGAAAAATATTTCAAAAGTTGCTAATGGTGTAACACGCTTCAATGTTTCAAAGCAATTGCTTTCAAAAATAACCATCCCCATCCCACCCCTAGAGATCCAACAAGAGATCGTTAAGATTTTGGACGCTTTCACAGAATTAAACACAGAATTAAACACAGAATTAAACGCGCGAAAAAAACAATACGAGTATTACCAAAACATGCTTTTAGACTTTAACGATATTAACCAAAACCGCAAAGACGCCAAAGAAAGATTGGCGCAAAAACCCTACCCCAAACGCTTGAAAGCTTTACTCCACACTCTAGCGCCTAAGGGGGTGGAGTTTAAAACGCTTGAAGAGGTTTTTGAAATTAAAAATGGTTACACCCCCTCAAAAAACAATCCTGAATTTTGGAAAAATGGGACTATCCCTTGGTTTAGAATGGAAGACCTTAGAGAAAATGGGAGGATTTTAAAAGACTCTATCCAACACATTACCCCAAAGGCTTTAAAGGGTAAAAAACTATTCCCTAAAAACTCTATTATTATTTCTACAACAGCAACCATAGGAGAGCATGCCCTTTTAATCGTTGATTCGTTAGCGAATCAACGATTCACTTTTTTAAGCAAAAAAGCGAATTGTGATCTTGCTTTAGACATGAAATTCTTTTTTTACCAATGCTTTCTTTTAGGGGAATGGTGCAAAAATAATATTAATGTTTCAGGTTTTGCTTCTGTGGATATGACCGCTTTTAAAAAATATAAGTTCCCCATCCCGCCCCTAGAGATCCAACAAGAGATCGTTAAGATTTTGGATCAATTTTCAATTTTAACCACCGATTTATTAGCCGGTATCCCCGCTGAAATAAAAGCCCGAAAAAAGCAATACGAATATTACAGAGAAAAACTATTGACTTTCAAACCACTAACCCCCCCATAAAGAAGTTAAAAAATGAATTACGAAACGATCGCAGAAAGCAATGAAAGCACGGTAGTAGCGCAATTTCATAGCAGTAATGAAAGGAAAAGCGCTTATGAGAGCGAAGCAGAGCTAGAAAGGGAGTTTATCGCACTTTTAGAAAAACAAGGCTATGAATTTAAAAAAATCCACAACGAAAAGGAATTAAAAGACAATTTAAAAGAGCAGTTAGAAAAGCTTAACGATCATCATTTCACGCCCAAAGAATGGGACACTCTTTATTTTCAATTCATCGCTAATAAAAACGATGACTATAAGGCTAAAACAAAAAAGATCCAAGAAGATCCGATTTTTAATCTCACGCTAGAGAACGGGAAAACCAAAAACATTAAAATCATTGATAAGAAAAATATCCATAGAAACGCCTTGCAAGTGATCCACCAATATAGCAATAAAGGGGGGAAATATCAAAACCGCTATGACGTGAGCGTCCTTGTGAATGGCTTGCCTTTAGTGCATGTGGAATTGAAAAAAAGAGGCGTGGCGATTAGAGAAGCGTTCAACCAGATCAAGCGCTATAAAAGGGATAGTTTTAGCGCTGAAGACGGGCTTTTTGAGTTCGTGCAGATTTTTGTCATCAGTAACGGCACGAGCTCTAAATACTATTCAAACACCACAAGAATAGCCCAAATTGAAAAAAACCATAAAGCCGATACTTTTGAATTCACGAATTATTGGGCGGACAGCAAGAATCATAATATTGAGGATTTAATGGATTTTGCTAAGGCGTTTTTTGCAAAGCGCAGCCTTTTGAATATTTTAACGCGCTATTGCGTTTTCACAAGCGAAGAGGTTTTGTTGGTGATGCGGCCTTATCAAATCGTAGCGGCCGAAAGGATTTTGGAAAAAATCAAAGCCACGCATGATAGTAAAACTTATAAGAAAAGCCAAGGCTATATCTGGCACACCACAGGGAGCGGTAAAACCTTAACGAGCTTTAAAAGCGCCACTTTGGCTAAAGAATTAGAAGGCGTTTCAAAAGTCTTGTTTGTGGTGGACAGGAAGGATTTGGACTATCAAACCATGAAAGAATACGATAAATTCCAAAAAGATTGCGCTAATTCCAACACAAGCACCAAGATTCTAAAACAACAGCTTGAAAACCCTAACGCTAAAATCATTATCACCACGATCCAAAAATTAGACAAATTCGTTAAAGCCCATTCTAAAGGGCATGCGATTTTTAATGAAGAGGTTGTGATGATTTTTGATGAATGCCACAGGAGCATCTAACTAATACAAAA
>NZ_MTWR01000048.1:0-17702 GCF_001998165.1 Helicobacter pylori
ATGTTTTAAGGAACAGTGATCCCGTCTTTTACTCAAATGCTTGGCGTGAGATTCAACCACAGCATGCAAAAATTAGAAAGCTATATTTTAGAGCAATGCTATATCGCTGTGGGGCAAATTTGCATGGGTGTGAGCTTAATGGGATTGGATAGTTGCATTATTGGAGGCTTTGATCCTTTAAAAGTGGGCGAAGTTTTAGAAGAGCGTATCAATAAGCCTAAAATCGTGTGTTTGATCGCTTTGGGTAAGAGGGTGGCAGAAGCGAGCCAAAAATCAAGAAAATCAAAGATTGATGCAATTACTTGGTTGTGATTAAACAAAATCAAAAACTTTTTAACTATAATCAAACCTAAATTAAAGTTTAAGGAGTGGCATTTTGTTTAAAAGAATGGTTTTAATCGCTCTTTTAGGGGTGTTTTCAAGCGTTTCATTAAGTGCTAAGAGTCTTTTAAGAGATGATGGGATTTTAGTCTCTGATTTAAAGGGCATGAAATCAGAATTGTCTGATGCTCCTGCTTGGGTTTTTGAAGACCCTAAAGTCCCCTACGAAGAGATGGGCGTGGCGTATATCCCTGTTAATAATAAGTATTTAGGGATTGAGCAAGCGACTTTAAACGCTAAATTGAGCTTGATCGTGGTTTTTCATGAAATCATGATGAAGTATAAAAAACGCTTCATGGAGCAATTCCATGAGTCCGAGCAAACGACTACGAATATCAGCTACGCTATCTATAATTACCTAGCGACTAAGATTCAAGTAGCCTACACCTATACGAATTTAAAATCGGAGGTGGCTGTGGTGAAAATCAAGCTAGTGGGTTGCCAGATTGAGCAAATCAAAAGGTATTTAAAAGCGAGCGTTGAAAACCTTAACGATAATGAAATCGCTTACATCGCTAAGGTCGCTCAAAAAGAGTTTGGTAGCGTTTGCGCGTTAAGGTAGTTTTATAGCATTCTAGCGAGCATGTTTAGGGCATGCTCTACGCTTTTATTTTGAATGCTTTCTCTGTTCCCTTCAAAAAAACAACGATCAATGAAAGCTTGAGATCCTAATTTTTGCGCACCAATATAAATCGTGCCTACAGGATTAGCCTTGCTCCCTCCATTAGGGCCAGCCACCCCACTGATCGCTAGCGCTAAATCCACTTTAAAATTTAAAAACACGCCTAATAGCATTTCTTTCACGCATTCTTCGCTATAAACTCCAAAGACTTTTAAAGTCGTGGCATTGACTTTCAACAATTCGCGCTTAACCTCTTCACTATAACACACAACACCCCCCATAAAAACCGCTGAAGCCCCGCTAATGGAAGTGAATGCATGCGATAATAACCCCCCAGAGCAGCTTTCAGCCACCGCGATTTTTAAATCTAAAGATTTCAAGCGCTCTATTACAGCGTTTGCGCTTTTTTGGTTATCGTCTAATTCCACAATGTTAGAATTAAAAAGCGTTTGAAGATAAATTCTCGCTTGTTCTGTGTTTTCGCCTTTTAATTCAATGCCATCTTCTTTGACTTGAGCGGTAACGTTTAATCGCTCCAATTCCTTTTCAATCAAAATAAAACCGCTCTCATTATCCATATTCAAAAATTTAAATTTCATTTTTAACCTTTCAAAACCCTAAATTCAGCGTGCGCCATAATTCTTCCACTTCTTCTAATTCTAAATCAATCGTGCTTTGAGTGCAAAAAAAAGCCTGGATTTTTTCTAAATCCAAGCTTTTAGCTTTCAAACAAGAGGGGTGCGCTAAAATAAACCCTTGCGCTAAAGCGACAGAACGCTCTAATTTTGCATCGCATAAAAAACAAGAATTGTAACTTTGCAAGCGCCCTTCAAAATTCAAAAGGACTGCATACATTTCTAAAATCACTCTTAAGGGGTGCTGTTTGGAGAGTTTGCTAGCCCCATCATCTAAAGTGTCAAAATAGATGCTATCTAAAGAATGCACGCCCTCTAAATGCTTGAACAAAAGAGCGCAAAAGCGTTGCCAAAAAAACAAGCGTTCCATTTCTCTTTCCCAAATATAGCCTAAATGCAAAATATTCCTTAATTTGGGTAAAAATTTATCATCGTTTTCTTCTTCAAAATCAATTTTACGCCCCACATTCAGCACGCTGTGGCGTTTGCCATAGAAACGATAGAGGGTTTTGAGTTGGTTTTTGGTTAAAATGCGCACGATCAAATCTTCATCTCTTATGCTTTGTGTTTGTAAAAGAAACCCTTGCATCACTACTCTTAAGATAATTTGGTTTATTATAAGCAAAACTTGGATACAATCCTAACAAAACTGCAAAATTAAGGAAAAACATGGGATTTGCAGATTTCTTTAAAAATTTTAAGATCAATAAATTGCGGACAACACCAAGTAAGGAAGAACAGCCAAGCCATTGGGTGAAATGCCCTAAATGTTATGCGTTAATGTATCATAAAGAAGTGTTTGGCAAATACAGCGTGTGCTTGAAATGCCATTACCATTTCCGCATGAACGCGACTGAAAGGATTGAATTTTTATGCGATGTGGGGAGTTTTGAAGAGTTTGACAAGCATTTACGGCCTAATGACCCTTTAAATTTCGTGGATAAAGAGAGCTACAAGCAACGCATTAAAAAATACGAGAAAAGGACTAACCGCCCAAGCTCAGTGATTAGCGGCGAGGCTAAAATCAACCGCATGCCTTTGCAGATCGTGGTGTTTGATTTTAGCTTTATGGGGGGGAGTTTAGGCTCTGTGGAAGGCGAAAAGATCGTAAGAGCGATCAATCGTGCGGTCGCCAAAAAAGAAGCGTTATTGATTGTTTCAGCGAGTGGGGGGGCTAGGATGCAAGAATCCACTTATTCGCTCATGCAAATGGCTAAAACGAGCGCGGCTTTGAACCGATTGAGTGAGGCCAAACTCCCTTTCATTTCGCTCTTAAGCGATCCCACTTATGGGGGCGTTAGCGCGTCTTTTGCTTTTTTAGGGGATTTGATTATCGCAGAGCCAGGGGCGATGATAGGTTTTGCAGGGCCCAGGGTGATTAAGCAAACTATAGGGGCGGATTTGCCTGAGGGCTTTCAAACGGCGGAATTTTTATTAGAGCATGGCTTGATTGATATGATTGTGCACAGGAAGGATTTGAAGAAGACTTTGAGCGATCTCATCGCTATGATGACGCATAAGACTTCAAAGATTTTTTAAAGTTTTAAGATTGATGCGTTGCGTGGTGTATTCTATCGCTAAAAGTTCGCCCCTAGATTTGGTGAAAAGCTATCAAAAGCAATGCAAGCGATTTGATTGCGAGTTGGAATTAGTGGATTTATTCCCTAAAAATACCGCCAACGCTCAAAAAGTTTCTAAAGAACTCGCTCAAAAAAGCTACTCTCTAGCCTTTGAGCCGTATTTAAACCCTAAGGCAAAAAATATTGCCTTACACCCTAAAGCTCAAAGGGGCGATAGTTTTGCGTTTAGTAAAATGTTAGAAAATCATCTTAATATTAATTTTTTTATCGCTGGAGCGTATGGGTTTGAAGAAAAGTTTTTAAAGGATTGTCAAGCTTGGAGTTTGAGCGAGATGACTTTTAGCCATGAAGTGGCTAAAATTGTCTTATGCGAGCAAATCTATAGGGCTTTAAGCATTATTTTTAAGCATCCATACCATAAATAGGAGGTGCGCATGCGTTTTTACATTATCTTTACATTTTTGTTCATTGTGGGTTTTGGTGTGTTTGTTTATAGTATTGATCCGCAAGCTTATGCCTTCAATTTAGGGAGCTACAGCTTTAATTTTCCCATTGCGGTATGGCTTATGGGCGTTTTGGGCATGTTCGCTTTTTTTTCATGGGTTTTTTTATTCAAGCACAATCTCAGCCATAAAATCCGCTTATACCATGAAAAAAGGGATTTTGACAAATTGCTCAAACAAATCTTGTCCCAAGACACCCAAAAGACTTTTTTAAAAACGAAATTTAAAAGCGATCTCGCTAAAAACCTCTCTCAAATCTTAGCCCGCTATGATTTAAAAGCTGATTTAAACACGCCAAGCAGTGGGTGCGAAAAAGTGGATAACCTTTTTAAACATTACCACAATATAGAAAATAACACCCTTGAGCCTAAAGATCACGCTAAACATTCCCTAGCTTATGAGCATGCTTATTTTTCTAAACGCTTGAAGGCTTTCATTCATAACGATTTAAAAAACGCCTTTGAAGTTTTAACAAACGCACAAATCCCTTTGGAATTACGCCGCTACGCTTTTATGGAAATCGCCCAAAAAGGCAGCAAAAAAGAGGTTTTAAAGGCTTTGAATGCGATGCAAGAGAATTTGGACAAAGAGTGCGTGAAAGCTTTTTTAAAAGCCTTTTTTGAAAAATCTTTAAACACAGACACTTTAAAAATTTCAGAGCTTTGCAAAAAGGTGGGTTATGATAAAGACGATTATTTAAAGCTCGCGCAAAAAGCGCAAAAATTTCTTGTTCCCGATCAATGGTTCCAATTTTTTGAGATTTTAAGCCAAGAAGACGATAAGGCGCAAAAAGCCTTTTTATTCGTGTTGTTAGAATTAGAAATGAACGATCTCGCTAAAGAGCATCTAGCGGTTTTATCTTTTGAAGAATACATGCTTTTAAACGCTTACATGGATTTGAAACAAGAGCATAAAAAAGCTTATAAGTTAGAAGCGTTTTTGTAGGGGGTTTGTTTTACTTCATATTTTTAGGGCAGATATAGATGATTGCAAAAAATTCAAGGAATGGGCTAGTTGAGTCGCCTTTAGCGCCAAATGATAAGAGGAAAGAGATTAATCCTTTAAACCTTTGGTGAGATTAATCCTTTAAAAAGAAACAATTAAAGCCAAAAATACGCTTTAACCCACCATAAAAAGTTTTAGTAACCCGTATTTGATGAAAACAGAGCTTTTTTTATTTTTTAAATTTTTTATGAATTTTATCCGTATTTTAAAAATACTTTGCTCAATCAATACAACAAAAGAGTTTTAAGAAGATTTAAAAAAGGGCTAAAAAAGTAAACTTGTGTTTTTAAGAGATGGTATTTTAAAAGAAGATAAGGGTATTAAAGAATACCCCAAATAACGCTTTAAAAACGCACCACCATAGTGGCCATGTATGAACCTGATTTGAAGTTGCTAGGAGCGCCTTCAGGCAATTTGATATGGAAATACTTTTGACAACCATTAACCGCTTTTTCATAATTTTTAGTGAAAGAATGATGATGGCGGTTTTCTAAAGGCCCTTTCATGTGTTTGCTCGTCAACGCAGAATGCTTTAATTTGACAAACAGAAGCAAGTTTTCACCAAACAACGATTTCATCGTGAAAGCGAACGCTCGTTTGTAAAATGTCCGTTTGTCAATATCAATCCCAATCATCCCACTTCCAGCCGAATAGACTAAAGGCTTTGAATACAATCTCAGATCATCGCCATTCAAAACGCTTAACAAAATCCCTAAACTTATTAGTGTCCTAACCCCATTTTCTTTCCTTAGATATAACATTATCCGTATGTTTAACAGATAAGGAAATTTAACTTAAAACACCTTAATGGTTGATTAAAAAATTAAAAAAAATGTATTTTTTAAAAAAGCGTTACGATTTAGAGGTTTGTGAAGATTTTTATAATTGATGGTTATTTTTGAATAATTTTTTTAAATTGATTGATAATGAGATAAGACTCTTTTTTAATCCAATAGGGATCGCTAAAACCTTATTTTAATTTTAAAAAATGGGATTTTTAAGCTTTACTTCAATCAATATTCAAGTTTTCAGATTTTCACCATACAACCTTTTTAAAAGATAAAACACCCCCACAAGCAAAGCCACACCGATTAAAAAAGCGAGCGAGCGCGAATGCATAAAACTTGCCACCCCCAAACTCACCGCGCTGCAAAGCATCGCAATAGTCGCATAAGGGAGTTGCGTGATGAAATGGCTTTGCACCGAACACCCTGCCCCTGCAGCCGATAGTATAGTCGTGTCAGAAATAGGGCTTGTGTGATCGCCATAAACCGCGCCTGAGAGGATCGCTGAAACAATCAAAATAATATCGCTTTCATTAGCCATGCCCGCTCCAATGGGAAGCATGATCGCAAACGCTCCCCAGCTTGTTCCAGTAGAAAAGGCGATAAACCCAGAGATTAAAAAAAAGATTAAAGGCATGTACACGCCTCCCCCACTATTTAAAAATCCCTTGCTGATGTGGGCCAAGTAAAGCCCCGTTTGAGCGTCGTCTCTAATCACAGGCCCGATAGCCCAAGCGAGCGTTAAGACTAATATCGCCGGCCCCACACTCTTAAAGCCATCCAACATGAGTTTAAAAAAGCTCCCTTTTTCTAAAAACTTATAAGCTAGAAGATAGGTGATAATGAGCGAAAACAACCCCCCATAAAAGAGCGAAAAACTCGCATCAGTGTTTTTTAAGACCACTCCTGTATAAAAAATCAATGATGAAATGGACACGATCAATAATAAAATAGAAAGGGGCAACAAACTCAAGGGGGCTAGTTTTGAAGAGCTTTCTTCTTGTTCGCTATAAAAATCCTTCACGCCTATGTTTTGATACTTCCTCATGCCAGGGAGGTTGATTTGCCATAAAATAGTAAGAAACACCGCAATGAGCGCAAAAATCACATAATAATTACTGCTCAAACTTTGGACAAGCACCGAAAAACTATCTTTTAATAAGGGCGAGCTGTCGTTATTCATGATCCCCATGATATATGCCCCCCAGCTAGAAATAGGGACTAGCAAGCACACCGGTGCTGAAGTGGAGTCTATAATATAAGCTAGGCGTTCTCGTGTGGAGTTATGAGCGTCGTTTAAAGACTTTGAGATTTGCCCCACAGTTAGGGCGTTAAAATAATCATCTACAAAAATAATAATGCCTGAAAAAAAGGCGATAAATTCAGGGGTTTTGGCGTTTTTAGAGTATTTTTTAGCTTTTTTGACAAAGTTCTGCACGCTACCGGATTTTAAAATCACTTGGCTTAAAACGCCTAAAAAGATTAAAAACCCAAAAACATAGAGGTTGGAAAGATTGAAATGAAACCCTTTTTCTGGCTCGTAAGTGTAAAAAACGGAAGTGATTTTATGATAAATATATTCTACGAGTTGGGAAAGGTGTAACGAATGCATTAAAACAGCGCTCACTAAAATGCCCACAAACAACGAGAGCGCGACTCTTTTAGTGAAAACTACCATTAAAATAACGCTAAGAGGAACAATAAGGCTTGATGCTGACAATCCCACTATAATAAAATCCTTTAAACTAATCCTTAAATTTCAATTAAAAGAGACAATCAATATTCACAAAATTCTTTGTTAAAAGAAGAGATGAATTTGCCAAAACCAATCGCTTAAAGGATTTTAATCAAGTGGCCGGGAGAGAGGGATTCGAACCCCCGGAGGTATGACCCTCAACGGTTTTCAAGACCGCCGCTTTCAACCACTCAGCCATCTCCCGCTATTTTACATAAAAGTCCCTTACAAAAGTCCCTAAATGACTACAATATGGAGGCGACACCCGGATTCGAACCGGGGAATCAAAGTTTTGCAGACTCATGCCTTACCACTTGGCTATGTCGCCTTAAATTTTAACACTAGCGTATTCAAAAAATAAAATCAAATCGCACTCAAAAATGGTGCCCAAAGCCGGACTTGAACCGGCACGGTATTGCTACCGAGGGATTTTAAGTCCCTTGTGTCTACCAATTCCACCACCTGGGCAAACTAAATAGAAACCATGCTCTAGAAGTTAAATCAATATGGAGCGGGAAACGGGGATCGAACCCGCGGCCCCGACCTTGGCAAGGTCGTGCTCTACCACTGAGCTATTCCCGCACTCTTTATTCAAAAAGACGATTGTTATTGTATCTAAACTCAATAATAAAAGTCAAGGGCTTATGAAAAATTTCAAAACTGATTTTAAAACCAATCAAAACAGCCAAAACCCCTTTTATTTAAAAAATGAACAATAATGTTTTGAGTTTCCATTCAAACAAAACCCGTTTAAGAATTTCTAAATATGGGTAAAAAATATACAATGCCTTATAATAAGATGAAAATTCATGGCGTTTTGCGCTCATTTTTTATTTCTTTTTAATTTGATTGCATAATAATAGCTGACATAACACATCATCATAGGAGTTTCAATCATGAAAGAAGTCATCCATTCAACGCTAGCCCCAAAAGCGATAGGCCCTTACTCTCAAGCTATCGCTACTAACGATCTTGTTTTTGTCTCTGGGCAATTAGGCATTGATGTAAGCACCGGCGAATTTAAAGGCGCGGATATTCATTCTCAAACCACGCAATCCATGGAAAATATCAAAGCGATTTTAAAAGAAGCTAATTTAGGGATGGATAGCGTGGTTAAAACGACTATTTTATTGAAAAGTTTAGACGATTTTGCGGTGGTGAATGAAATTTATGGGAGCTATTTTACAGAGCCTTATCCGGCCAGAGCGACCTTTCAAGTGGCTAAACTGCCTAAAGACGCTTTAGTAGAAATTGAAGCGATAGCCATTAAGTGATCTTATTAAAGGGGTTATCAGCATGAAAAAAGAAGTCGTGGTAATCGGCGGTGGGATTGTAGGGCTTTCTTGCGCGTATTCTATGCATAAATTAGGGCATAAGGTTTGCGTGATTGAAAAAAGCGATGGCGCAAACGGCACTTCTTTTGGGAATGCCGGGCTTATTTCTGCGTTTAAAAAAGCCCCTCTCTCATGCCCAGGTGTGGTGTTAGACACCTTAAAGCTCATGCTCAAAAACCAAGCCCCTTTAAAATTCCATTTTGGGCTTAATTTAAAGCTCTATCAATGGATTTTAAAGTTTATGACAAGCGCGAACGCTAAGTCCACACACCGCACCATGGCGTTGTTTGAACGCTATGGGTGGCTGAGTGTTGATATGTATCATCAAATGCTAGAAGACGGCATGGATTTTTGGTACAAAGAAGACGGGCTTTTAATGATCTACACTTTAGAAGAAAGTTTTGAAAAAAAGATTAAAACTTGCGATAACAGCGGCGCTTATAAGATTTTGAATGTGAAAGAAACCAAAGAATACATGCCTATCGCTAATGACAATATCTGCGGGAGCGTGCTTTTAACGGAAAACGCGCATGTGGATCCGGGCGAAGTGATGCGCTCTTTGCAACAATATTTGCAAAACGCGGGCGTGGAGTTCCTTTATAATGAAGAAGTGGTTGATTTTGAGTTTAAAAACAACCTTATTGAGGGCGTTATCACGCACAAGGAAAAAATCCAAGCAGAAACAATCATTTTGGCCACTGGGGCTAACCCCACTCTCATTAAAAAAACCAAGAACGATTTTTTAATGATGGGGGCTAAAGGTTATAGCATCACCTTTAAAATGCCTGAAGAATTAAAGCCCAAAACCTCTTCTTTATTTGCGGATATTTTCATGGCAATGACCCCACGAAGAGACACTGTAAGGATCACTTCTAAACTAGAATTAAACACCGACAACGCTCTCATTGATAAAGAGCAAATCGCTAACATGAAAAAGAATTTAGCCGCTTTCACGCAGCCTTTTGAAATGAAAGACGCCATAGAGTGGTGCGGTTTCAGGCCCTTAACCCCTAATGATATTCCTTATTTGGGCTATGACAAACGCTATAAAAACTTAATCCATGCGACAGGATTGGGGTGGCTTGGTATCACTTTTGGCCCAGCCATTGGTAAAATCATCGCCAATTTAAGCCAAGACGGAGCGAATGAAAAAAATGCCGATATTATGCTTTTTTCTGCATTTTTTAGGGATTAAGGAATTTCTTTTTTAACCCCTAGTTTGTTAAGGAGTTTTTATGGAAACGATTGATTCGGTGGTGCGTTATTTATCCAATTTTGTGTGGGGGATTCCCATGCAAATCTTATTAGTAGGCACCGGTTTGTTTTTAACCTTTTATCTTAGGGGTTTGCAATTCAGTAAGATCTTTTATGCGATCAAAATCCTTTTTGACAAAGAGTCCCAATCTAAGGGCGACATTTCGCAATTTTCCGCTCTCATGCTCTCTTTGGGGGCAACTGTAGGCATTGGGAGTATCGTAGGCGTAGCGACTGCTATCAGCATTGCAGGGCCAGGAGCGGTGTTTTGGATGTGGGTTACCGGGCTTGTTGGCATGGCGACTAAATATTCTGAGGGGATTTTAGCGGTGAAATACAGGGAAAAAGGGGCGTTTGGATACAACGGAGGGCCCATGTATTACATCAAAAACGGCCTTAACATGCCCAAACTCGCCATGGCGTTTGCGATTTTTACGATTATTGCGAGCATTGGCACCGGTAACATGACGCAATCTAATGCGGTTTCTTCCATTTTGAGCGAACAAGCGAACTTGCCCACTTGGGTTTCAGGCTTATTGCTCACTCTTTTAACCGCTTTTATTGTCATAGGGGGGATTAAATCCATTGGTAAATTCACTTCTTACTTAGCTCCTGTTATGGTGCTTTTATATTTGATCGCTATTATTTATATCATTGTTAGCCATTTTGATTTAGCCCTTCAAGCGATCAAACTCATTTTTGAAGAAGCCTTTAACCCTAAACCCGTTGTGGGCGGAGCGAGCGGCGCGTTGGTAGCGACGATGATAAAAACGGGCGTGGCTAGGGGGTTGTATTCTAATGAAGCGGGGTTAGGGAGCTCAGCCATTATTGCCGCAAGCGCTCAAACGCGCCACCCGGTGCGCCAAGCCTTAGTGTCCATGCTCCAAACTTTTATTGTAACCTTAATAGTATGTTCGGCGACAGCGAGCGTGATTTTAATGGCGCCAGAATACAACACCTTGCTCCCTAATGGGGAAAAATTAAGCGCTAATTTGCTCACTTTAAAAAGCACGGAGTATTTTCTAGGCTCATTAGGGGCAGTGGTGATTTTTTTGACCATGATCTTTTTTGCCTACTCTACGATTATTGGTTGGGCTTATTATGGGGAAAAATGCACTGAATACGCCTTTGGTGAAAAAAAAGTGAAATATTACCGCTTGATCTTTTTAGCGAGCGTGATGGTGGGGGCTATGGCTAAAATTGATTTTGTGTGGAATTTAGCGGATCTTTCTAACGGGCTTATGGCTATCCCTAATTTAATCGCTTTGATTTTATTGCATAAAGTGGTTTATTCTGAAACTCGTTGGTATTTTAGCAAGCATTCTAACAAGTAAAATGACATGTTAAAAAGGGCGAGTTTTGTAGAAGTGGATACCGCTTCTTTAAGACATAATTTTAGCGCAGTCAAAAGCATTGTCCCTAAAGACGCTCATATCATGGCGGTTGTCAAAGCGAACGCTTATGGGGCAGGAGCGATTAAAGCGAGCGAAATTTTCTTACAAGAAGGGGCTAATTATTTAGGGGTAGCGGCCTTAGATGAAGCTTTAGAGTTGCGCTCTCATTTTTCTAAAACCCCCATTTTGATCTTAGGCTATAGCCCTAATACTAACGCTTCCATGCTGATTGATAACGATTTGAGCGCTATGATTTTTAGCCTTGAACAAGCGGAAGTTTTTTCTCAAATGGCTTTAAAATCTCAAAAACGCTTAAAAGTGCATCTCAAAATTGATACCGGCATGCACCGCTTGGGTTTAGAGCCTAATTTTAAAAGCATAGAAACCATTAAAAAAATCCGCGCTTTAAAAGGCTTGGAAATAGAGGGGATATTCACGCATTTAAGCAACGCTGATGCTAAGATTAAAACCCATGCCAAAAACCAGATGAAAGCCTTTAACGCTTTTTTAGAGCAGCTTTTGGATCAAAAAATAGAGTTTCAATACCGCCATGCTTATAATTCCGCCGGTATCCTTTCTTTGTGTAACGGGAATGAAAATCGTTTGTTAAACCTCTATCGCCCAGGCATCATGCTCTATGGTTTTTACCCCTCTAATGGAATGAAAGAATCATGCCCAACCATCTTAAAAAATGTTATCAGTTTGAAAGCCCAAATCGTTCAAATCAGAAGCGTTAAAAAAGGCGAATTTATTGGCTATGGCGAGCATTTTTATACCAATGAAGAGACTTTAGTGGGCGTTTTAGCTCTAGGGTATGCGGACGGGTTGGTGCGCGATTTAGGCAATCGCATTCAAGTAGCGATCAATAACCAATTAGCCCCCCTGATTGGCAAGGTGTGCATGGATCAGTGCTTTGTCAAACTCAATAATATTGAAGCCAAAGAGGGCGATGAGGTCATTTTGTTTGGGGATAAAAGCGCTAAGGCTAATGACGCAAGCGAGATTGCTGCGCTTTTAAACACCATTGCTTATGAAACTATCAGCACCCTATCCAAACGCTTGGAGCGCGTCTATATTTAAAATCAAACCATGCAAAATTTTTATTTTGCGCTAGAATGTGCGAAAAATAATGATTAGGATTGATTAAAAAATGAAAAAAGTTTTATTTCTCTTTTTATTAGTAATAAGCTTTTTGGGGGGTTTTTTGAACGCTTCTGGTTTGTATGAAAAACTTGTCAATAAAGAAACGATCAGCGTTGGCACAGAAGGCATTTACCCCCCTTTCACTTACCATAATAAAGAGGGCAAGCTCACCGGCTATGATGTGGAAGTGGCTAGGGAGTTGGCTAAAGAGCTTGGCGTGAAAATCAAATTCCACGAAACTTCATGGGATATCATGCTGACAGGTTTGAAATCGGGGCGTTTTGATATGGTCGCTAATCAAGTGAGTTTGACGACTAAAAAACGCCAAGCGGCTTTTGATAAAAGCTTGCCTTATAGCTATTCAGGCACGATCATGCTCGTTAGAAAAGATGAAAACCGCATTAAAGATATTAAAGATATTAAGGGCTTAAAGGCGGCTAACACTTTAAGCTCCACTTATGGGGAAATCGCTTTCAAATACGACGCTCAAATCGTTTCGGTGGATTCTATGGCACAAGCCTTGTTGTTAGTGGCGCAAAAACGAGCCGATTTGACCTTAAATAGTTCTTTAGCGATCTTAAACTACCTAAACACCCATAAAAACAGCCCCTTTAAAATCGCATGGGAGTCCAAAGAAAAAGACGGGGGCGCTTCCTTTGTCATTAACAAGCACCAAGAAAAAGCTTTAGAGCTTATCAACCAGGCGATGCAAAGATTGATCAACAAAGGGGTTTTAAAACGCTTAGGCGAACAATTTTTTGGAAAAGATGTCAGCCAGCCCTAATCTGTCTTTGTTTTTTGAATCTTTAGATTTAAGCAAGGAGCGTTTGGAATTATTATTAGAGGCTTTTTACCCCATGTTAAAAGCCGCTTTTTGCATTTCTTTGCCTTTAGCGGTTACATCTTTTATTTTGGGCTTATTCATTGCTATTGTGGTGGCCCTCATTAAAATCGCACCCCCAAAACATTTCATGCATAAGGCTTTATTAGCGGGCGTGAATTTTTATGTGTCAATCATTAGAGGCACGCCTTTATTGGTCCAAATCGTGGTGGTGTTTTATGGTTTGCCCGCCCTTGGGGTTTATATGGATCCAATCCCGGCAGGCATTATTGCGTTTTCTTTTAATGTGGGGGCATACGCTTCAGAGACTTTAAGGGCGAGCTTTCTTTCTGTCCCTAAAGATCAATGGGATTCAAGCTTGAGTTTGGGCTTGAATTACTTGCAAACCTTTTGGCATGTCATCTTTTTTCAAGCGCTCAAAGTCGCCACGCCAAGCCTGAGTAACACCTTCATCAGCCTTTTTAAAGAAACTTCTTTGGCGTCTGTGGTAACTATCGCAGAGGTTTTTAGAATCGCGCAGCAAAAAGCGAACGCCAGCTATGATTTTTTGCCTATTTACTTGGAAGCCGCTTTGATTTACTGGCTTTTTTGCTTGGTTTTAGAAGTGATCCAAAAGCGCATGGAAAAAATCTTAAATTAAAGTTGGCTCATTCTAATATTTGATTATAATACAGCCTAAATAATACAAAATAAGGAAATTCCCATGGGTGTGTTCTTGGATAAGACCATTAAAGAAGTGGTAGATGGATTGAATGATCGTTATTTTTTGCCTGACATTCAGCGTGAATACGTGTGGCTCAAAAAAGCCGATGAAAAAAAGATAGAGCAACTTTTTGACTCCATTCTCAGGGGCTATCCTATCGGCTCTTTTTTATTTTGGAAATTACAAAAGGAGGATATAGCCAAGAGTGATGAACAAGATAGCGATAAACTCAATTTCCAACTTTATCAATTCATTACAAACTACGATGAGCGAAAGCCTCACAATGAAAAAATCCGTATTGAACAAATCAAGTGTGATGATTTGTATATCGTCCTAGATGGCCAACAGCATTTAACCTCGCTTTATATCGGGCTTAAAGGCAACGCTTAAGAAAAAGAACGCTAAAATCAACAACCCCAACGCTTACGAAGAGAAGCGTTTGTATTTGAACTTGAAGCACCAGCCAAACATGGACAGCCCAGAAGACAATTACCAGTTTGAATTTCATGCCAAAAAGCCTGAAAACGATAAAGAACATTGGTGGTTTAAGGTGGGGGATATTTTAGAGTTGGAAAGTACTTTGAATTATGCGAGAGAACAAAAATTAGATAGTAAAGAGTCAGCGTTACTAGGAAAGCTAGAAAAAGCTTTTCACGACAAACAACTCATTTCATTTTTTGAAGAAACAGAAAAAAATCTTAATAAAGTTTTAAATATCTTTATCCGTGTCAATAGCGGCGGGGTCAAGTTAAGCTATTCAGATTTATTGATGTCTATTTTGACAGCAAGCTTTTCAAGCGATATTAGAGAAAAAATGAACGAGCTAGTGGATGCTTTAAAAGAGAAAGGTTTTCCAAATGTTGGGCAAGACCAAGTGCTAAAAACTTGCTTGCTTCTCATTGGTAAAGACACTACTTTTGAATTAAAAAATTTTAATAAAAAAAATATCAAAGAGATTGAAGACAATTGGGAAAAAATTACAGAGAGCATTTATAATGCTGCAAAACTATTAAAAAATTTTGGTTATGCCGGCTATTTGGGTTCAGCTTATATTCTATCCAGTTTAGCCTATTTTTATTTTTTAAATCCAAAAATGGATAAAAACGATGAAGAACAAGCCCTAAAATTTGTCCGTAACGCTCAAATCACGAGTTATTTTAGTAACTCGACAGATACAAAATTAAGTGCCATAGCCCATAGCATGAAGGATGCGCAAACCTTTGAAGCATTCAACCACAATTTAGCCAAACACCAAACATGTCCTTTAAAAATCACTAACGATGCTATAGAAGAAATGATGTGTTCTAGTAGACATGACCGAGTCTTTCCTATCTTGCAAATCTTATACCCAAACTTGAACTATAAAACCACCACTTTTCATATAGACCATATTTATCCAAAGTCCAAGTTTAAAAAAAATAAAAAATTGGATAAAGATTTCTATGAGTGTGGGAATCATTTATACAATCTCCAACTTTTAGAAGGCACAGAGAACCAAGCCAAAAAGGATAAAGACCCTGAGGTGTGGCTCAAAGAAGAATATAAAAATGAGCAAGCCATAGAAGAGTATAAAAAAAGAAATTATATTGACCCTAATTTAAAATTAGAATGGGAAAATATAAAGGAATTTCGTGAAAAAAGAGAAGAGGCTATCATTACCAAATTAAAAGAAGTGTTATTACCCCAGTCTTCATAGGAGTGTTTTTTTGGCTGATATAATCGGGTAAAGCGTTCTGACAAAACGGGTAAAACAAAATTTAAACTCGTTTAAGTCATGCTTAATGATAAAAAAGATAGAATGATTCACTTTTTGAACGCTAATCAAATTTCATTTAACGCTTATTATCTAAAAAATGTTCTTAAGGTGTGGGGTAGTTATATAAAATCAATCTTATCCATCTTAGTTTCAAAATGAAAAATTTAAAAGGCGATAGCCTTAGTGAAAGGATAATCAATAAAACATTTAGGCAAAAAAGAGATAAGAACCTTAGGGTTGTCTTCGCTTGGTGGGACTTTAGAATTTTACGATTTTATCATCTTTGTATTTTTTACAAGTATCATTGCCAAACACTTTTTCCCAAACACCCTCAGCCCTATTTGGTCTGAAATCAACACTTATGGTATCTTTGCTGCAGGTTATCTGGCGCGCCCGCTTGGCGGCATAGTGATGGCCCACTTTGGGGATAGATTTGGTCGTAAAAACATGTTCATGCTCTCTATTTTACTAATGGTGATCCCAACCTTTGCGCTAGCTTTAATGCCAACTTTTAATGATTTGGTGGGTTTTGGCGTGGATAGCATGGGACTTAGCCTAAAAAACGCTCATTATCTTGGTTACATAGCTCCTGTTTTTTTGGTGTTTGTTAGGATTTGTCAAGGCGTTGCTGTGGGTGGTGAATTGCCTGGCGCTTGGGTTTTTGTCCATGAACATGCCCCGCAAGGCCAAAAAAACACTTATATCGGTTTTTTAACCGCTTCCGTAGTTTCTGGGATTTTGCTTGGGAGTTTGGTTTATATCGGGATTTACATGGTTTTTGACAAACCTGTTGTTGAAGATTGGGCTTGGAGGGTTGCTTTTGGGCTTGGAGGGATTTTTGGTATCATTTCTGTCTATTTGAGGCGCTTTTTAGAAGAAACTCCTGTTTTTCAGCAAATGAAGCAGGACGATGCCTTAGTCAAATTCCCGCTTAAAGAGGTGTTTAAAAACTCTCGCTTTGGTATATCAATCTCCATGCTTATCACTTGGGTTTTAACCGCTTGCATTTTGATTTTTATCCTTTTTGTTCCCAATTTTACTCTCATGCATCCTAATTTTAATTTCACTCCTTTTGAAAAAACCTATTTTCAAATTTTAGGGCTTGTTGGTATTGTAAGTTCTATTGTTTTAACCGGGTTTTTGGCCGATAAAATCAAACCACACAAAGTTTGCATGGCTTTTAGTGTGGCCTTTGGGTTTTTTGGCTTTTTATTCTTTAGAGAGTTTTATTCTAACACACCAAGTTTAGTCAATACCATAGTTTTATACTTTTTAGCGTGTTTTTGCGCAGGCATTATGAATTTTTGCCCCATTTTTATGAGCGATGTGTTTAGCGCCAAAATCCGTTTTAGCGGGATTTCCTTCGCTTATAACATAGCCTATGCTATAACCGCTGGCTTTACCCCTCAACTTTCAAGCTGGTTAAACGCAAAAGCTATAGCAGCGCCTGAAAGCTTGCAAAGTTATGGTCTAAGCTTTTATATTTTTGTGGTTGCTTCAATCGCTTTTCTCGCATCGCTTTTAATGGCACCAATTTACAACAAATCTAATACCCAACACGAAGTGTCGCCCACAGCATGAAAGAAACGCAAACCTTTGAATCATTCAACCAAGATTGAGCCGATTTTCATTAAACCATATTTTAAAAAAATCGTATTGACCCTAGAATTAAAAATATAGAGGAATTTCGTGGAAAAAGAGAGAAAAAGCTAAAAAGGAAGCGTTATTATTTAAGTTTTAATAGGGTGTTTTAGCACCATTTGTTGTAAGGGTTTAACGCTTGGCGTTGGTGGATTTTGGTAGCAATGGAATTCTTAACCTTCAAAGATTTTTGCAAAGATTTTTGAACTTATCGTTTCAAGTTTCATTTTGTTGTAAAACTCTTAAGGGGGTGGGGGGATATTATAATTCCTTTCTGCAATCTCATTAAAACCCCCCTAGCTCCCTATGGAACGCATCGCAATGAGATTATCGCTTGATTGAGCTTTTTAATACTTTAGCGTTTTAGAATATCCACCCGTAATTAAAAAA
>NZ_MTWR01000005.1:0-40231 GCF_001998165.1 Helicobacter pylori
GCACATAAGCGCAACCGGAAGCGAAAGTTTGAGTGGTAACTGTGCCAGGAGCTGAACCTTGTGTGCCACCAGTGCCAGCTGTTGAGGGGTTGTTGCATGTGGCTAAAAAGTCTGTAACAAAACTTTTAAAAGTCCCGCTAAGATTTTCAGGGTTAATGGCTTGCCCCACTTGATGGGATAAATCGAGCATTTTGGCTTGCGCGCTGGCGTTAGCGAGCATGCCTTGCGCAAAACTGGCGTCTGTGAAAGGGTTGAAAGGCTTGCCTCCACTGCCTCCCACTTGTTGAGCTGATTGCTCGTTACTATTAATGGCGCTCGTTTGATTGACAAGCTCTTGCGCGTCCGTGATCATCTTTTGGATCGCGCTGATTTCTTGTTTAAAAGTGCACAAACCCCCCGAAGTCGGGCTCATCTGTGGGCCACCACTCTTATTAGCTACGTTAAACCATGGGCATGCGTCGTTGATGGTGTTGATGAGCGTGCTCGCTTGCGCTAAGAGCGCTTGAGCGCTATTAGGCACTCCGTTTAATTGGTTAGTGATTTCGGTGTAGGAGACACCTGATGTATTACCTGATGCTCTCGAATCAACGACTTTTGAACTGATCGTGGTGGTTACGGTTTTGCCGTCTATGGTTTGGGTTGTAGTCTTGGTTCCACCGTTTCGCCCGTTGCTATTTCCACTGTTGCCCACTATACCAAATAGTGACGGATTGCAGTTATTATTCCCTTCCCCTGAGCATGTGTAAGTGTAGGTTACATTGACCGTCCCGTTGTTTTCTTTGAGCGCGGGCAAGCTTTTTTTTAACGCCGTTTGGAGGATTTGATAGGCTTCGTTAATCTTTTTCATGTTATCAATACTCATAACGCCCTCTCTTCCAATTCCCAGATTGTTATATCCGCAAGTGATGGAAGTGGATCGATACCCTGGCTCGTTGTTGAAGATGGTGGTTGAAGAGGTGCTTTTTTGATTACCATTACCCCCGCATTGCGTGGCATAGCCTAAGACATTCCAAAACCCTACCGCCGCATTGATCGCTAAAAGCACGGCTTGATAGGCCGGGGAATTTTTGGTATCGCCGATCAAGTTCTTCGCGCTCGCGCCCAGGTTTTCACGCGCCGCGTTGATCGCGCTCGGGTCAGAGGCCAATTGGATGAAGGTGTTTAATTTGCTGTATCTGGTTAAAAGCTTGCTCAAGTTTTCATAGTTGTCTGAAAGCTGTTGGATGCCTTTGGTGTTGGTTACCATTTGAGCGGCTTCACCGATTTGATAGCCTACGCTTGTGTAAAAGCCGTCGTCTTCAGCGCTCAAAGTGGAAACCAAAAGCGAGCCTAAAGTTAATGAAAGGATGTGTTTTTTCATGTTTTCTCCTTTTCTCCTTTTTAAATTGGATTTAGTATTAGGGATTTCATACATTCATTAGAATGCATTTGCATTGGAATGCATTTGGAGTATTATAGCATAAAGCGTTTTTTTTGTCATTTTCTTAAAAATTTTGTCATTTTTTTGATTTTTTGCGTTACTTTTGAACGCTTTTAATTGGATTTTAAAAACGCTTTTAACGCTTTTACAACCAATATTTAACAAAAATAGAGCCAAGATTAAACAAGATAAAAGGGCATGCCCCCTATTAGCCCTAATCAAAAATTTAGTGCTGTTTAAAAGGGCTATCCACGACTTTTTTCCTGTCCACAACATAGGGGATTAAAGCCATGTGGCGGGCTCTTTTGATCGCCACTTCCACCCTCTCTTGCCACTTTTTGCTATTGCCTGTCAATCTCCTTGGCATGATTTTATAGCGCTCTGATAGCGTGTGCTTGAGCATGTCTAAATCTTTATAGTCAATAAAGCTGATTTTAGCTTCAGTGTATTTGCAATAGCGTTTTGAATAGCGTTTTCTTTCCATAATGTCTCCTTAATTTTAACCCTTAAAAGGGGATTTCTTCTTCATCAATATTGATTTCAGGCACGCTGTTTTGATACTTGGACGGCTGTGCTTGTAAATTCTCTTTAGCGTAAGCGTTTTGCGCATAACTTGGGGCTTGGTTAAAAGGATCCTGGCTAGGAGCGTTGTAATTGGTGGGATAAGCGTTGTTGGAATTTTCATGCATCATGCTATCTTGCATAGCGTTTGCTTGGGGATTGTCTGACTTTTTATCCATAAATTGCAACGAGTCCGCTGTGATAGTGTGGCGGGAATTTTTTTTACCCGTTTGATCCATCCAGCTCTCATAAGTCAAACGCCCTTCTATCAAAACGCTTGAACCCTTGCTCAAATACTGGTTAGCGATTTCAGCCGTTCGCCCAAACAAACGCGCATCTATGAAGCACACCTCTTCGCCTAGCGTGCCGTCTTGCTTTTTGAAACGCCTGCTTGTGGCTAAACCTATTGTAGCCGCAGCCGAACCGCTAGGCAAATATTTCAACTCCACATTCCTAGTCAAACGCCCTACCATAATCACTTTATTAAACATGATAAGCCCTTATTCGCTATGAGATCCTACGCTTTCTGCTTCCTCTGCGTGATGAGAATGCGCGTGTTCGGTTTTTTCGTGTTTTTCTTTAGCGTGCGATGGCTTTTTATTAGCCCTATCCACTAACGCATGCCACGCTTCCACTTCTTTCTTGCTTTCGTATTTGATCACAATGAAACGCAACACATCTTCATTGATGCGATACAATCGTTCAAGCTCTAAAATCATGGACGGCTCTGCTTTGAAATACGCCACATAATAATAGCCTCTTTTGTGCTTTTTGATTTCATAAGCCAAATTACGCATGCCCATATCCAGGCTCGTTTCAATCACGCCATGGTGCTTAGTGATCACTTCTCTATAAAACTCAATTTTGGATTTAATCTCTTCTTCTACTAAAGTAGGTTTGAGAATAAACATCGTTTCATAATGCCTCATCCATTCTCCTTGTGGTTGTATAGCCCTTTTTTTACTAAAAAAGAGCAAGGTCTAAAAAACTTTCAATTATACCTTGCTTTCGCTTGTTTTTGGATTAAATTGAGTTTTATTAGTAATATTAAAGCTCAAAACCAGTTCATTTTTCAAGGGTTAATGATTTTTTGAATGGGGGTCAAATACAAAAAGCCCAATTCCTTTTGCCCTTGCATGCTTTGAAGGTGCCATAACCTAAAAATTTCAAAAACCCTCTTATAGCCGGCTTCTTTCAAACGCAAGGCGTTTTTAGCGTAATTTTCAACAATTTCTTTAGGAGGAGCGTAGCCTAAAACCTCTTTAGCGTCCACTAAACCGGTCGTTTTAATATGAGCGAAAAATAAAAAAAGCTGGTAAAAATAGCGCTCTAACCCCCTTAAAATATCCGCATCTTTTTTGCCCTCTTTTAACAAATAATCATAAATATCAAGGACGCTTTTTTTCAAAAAAAGCCCTAAAATGAGCTTTTGCAAATCCATATCCCCCGCATTGGAGCTTAATTCTTGAATGTCTTCTAAAGTGATGGGCGCCTTTAAAACCGCTAGCTTGTCTAAATCGTTAAATGAAATGCTTAAATCTTCGTTATTGGTTTCAAAAAGAGCGTTTAAAAGATGGCTGCTGATATCTAAATGTAAAACACTAGCCCTTTCTTGCAAGAATTTCAAACTCTCCCAAGTTTTAGGGGTAAAAAAGCGCGCGCAGATCGCTTCATCTTTCAAGGGGCTTTTTTGGAAAAATTTAACGATAGCATCGCTAGTGTATTTGTATTTGGTGGTGTCGCTTTTAGAGTTATAAAGCCCTATGATAAGCCTGTTATGGCTAGGCCGCTCTAGGGCTTTTAAAAAAAGATTTATATCATTTTCTTTAAATTTCTTATGCAGCGCAAAATCCAGTTTTAAAACGACTAGACTGCTCCCTCCAAATAAAGAATCCTGCTCTAAAAGAGTCGCAATTTGGCTTTTTTCATAATCGCTCGCATAAAAAAGCGAAGTTTCTGTGTCAGGGTTATTGCATTTAAAAAGCGCGCTAATCGTTTGAATATAATAATGGATGAAAAAATCAAACTCCCCATACAAAAACACCGCTTTAGGGAGGCGTTGTTTTAAATAATGGTCCAAATCTTTACGATACATGCTCTTTAATCCTTTCTGTGATTTCGCCTCTAACTTGCCCTAAAATCAAATCCGCATGCGTGATTGTAACGCGCACCTTTTCTAAAGGTTTAAAAACCTTGTTCGTTTTGACTAAAACTTTAAGCCCTATTAATTCTTTTAGCCCCACCACCACCCAATCTTTAACCTCCAAAACAACGCCCAAAAATTCTTTTTCTAAAAGTTCTAAAGCTAAGCGAGCGAATTTGCGTTTGATAAAATCCCTTTCAATCAAAGCGGCCTTTTTTTGCAAAGCGTTCAACTCAGCACATAATTCAGGCGTTTCTTCTAACAAATACGAGCAGCCTTTAGCCTGATGGAACAACAATTCTTTTAAAAGCCTGTGTAAGGCTAAATCGCTGTATCGTCTAATGGGCGAAGTGAAATGCGTATAGCTAGCAAACCCCAAACCAAAATGGCTTTCTTGCATGGGGCTATAAAGGGCTAAATTTTGAGACTTAATAATCAAGCGTGAAATTTCTCTTTCTATACTCTTTTCTTGGGCTATCTTTAAGGCATGCTCTAAAAAAGGAAAAAAGCCCATGTTTTTAGGGCGAACAATCTCATAATCAAAAAGCTTGTCGTAGAGGCGTTTTTGCTGCTCCAAACTCGGCTCTTTGTGGGTGCGGTATATCCCTTTATTTTGAAAATGCTCATCTAATAACCCTGCGCTAGACTGGTTGGCTAACAGCATGGCTTCTTCTATAAGGGTGTGCGCGCTGCTTTCTTTTTCTGTTTCAATTTTTTCTATACGCCCTTCTTCATTCAAATACAGCTTGTTTTCAAACGAGTTGAAATTAAACCCTTTTTTTAAACGCTCCTTTTTTAACTTTAAAGCCACTTCTAAAAACCCCAAAAGGCTTTGTTGCAAATCTTTATCTAAAGAGCTTTGATTAGCGCTTAAAAAATGATTGATTTCTTCATAAGTGCAATTAGCCCTAACTTCAATAACGCCTTGAAATAATCGGGCGTTTTTCAAATTATCTAAAGGGATTTCATACACTAAAGCCAGGCGTTTTTCAAACGCTTTTAATGAGCATGCCCCTTGAGACAAACTCAAAGGCAGCATGGGATAGACGCTGTTAGGGAAATACACGCTAAAGCCCCTAATCCTAGCTTCCTTATCCAAACTGGAATGTTTCGGCACAAATTCGCTCACATCAGCAACCGCCACAAACAAAACCCTTTTTTCTTGGTCATAAAAAATCGCATCGTCAAAGTCTTTAGCGTCTTTGGGGTCAATGGTGATAAAAGGGATGTGAGAATAATTGATCCTGTCTTTAAAATCGCTCGCTTTGAGTTGCGCATAATGTTGGGCTAAATTCAAGCAATCTTTTGAAAAATCCTTCACCCTGTCAAAAAGGCTCAAAGAAAGGTTTTCATCTATTAAAGGGTCTTCTAAAGCCCCTAAAATTTCGCTGATTTCACGCTTTTTAAGATCGATCTTTACCACGCAATGCCTAGGCAATTCTAATAAGGATTTTTGGCTGTGCTTTAAAGAAACAGGTTTTTTAAAAGGCTCTTTAAAAGGGATAGCCACAATCTGGTTTTTTTCTTTAGCCAAGTAAGCTATCATCGTGCGATCTGCATTTAAAAGAGTGGCTTTAAAAAAGGCTATGGGGCGTTTTTTAGAACATTCTATTTGGCATAAAATCAAAGCGTCTGTTTTAAAAGAGGGGGGTAAATTTTTGATTAAAGGGTCTTTGGGGTAATTTTTCGCTAAAGAAATGAAAAACGCCTTATTTTTTACTTTTTCAACTTTGCCTATATCAAAGCCTTCTTTTAAAAAATAGCGATCCCTGTTTGATCGAAGCGCTTCTTTTAAAACACCCTTTTCTACTAGGGGGGCGAATCGCTTAGGGATCTTTTTAACCCCAAAAAACAGGCTTCTTAAAAACCCTTGCATCAAAAAACGCTTCGCATGACTTCAAACGCCTTTGAATAAGGGATTTGAGAAGCGCTGAATTTTTCAAAACTTAAAGCAGCTTGATAGATGAGCATGTCTTTCCCGTCTTGAAAAGGGATTTCTAACTCTTTAGCCAGAGATAAAAAGGGCGTTAAAAACCCATACGCCAAATCATAAGCGAGTTTGCCCTCTTTAAAATACCCTTTCAAAACCTCTTTATTTAAAGGCAATTCGTGATTCAAACTCGCTGAAGTGGCGTTAATGATCAAATCAAAAGCGCTTTTAGGAGGATCCATGAAACAATCACAGCCCAAGCGTTGGAAAAAATCCAATCCCCTAGCAGAGCGGTTTAACACGCTCACTTTCAAGCCTTGTTTTTGTAATTCGCACGCTAAAGCCTTAGCGCTCCCCCCAGAGCCTAAAATCAGAGCGCTCTGGTAGCCCTCACCTCCCAAAGAGAGCCAGAAACCCAAAGCGTCGGTATTGTAACCCACAAGCTCATCATTTTCTACAACAAGCGTATTGACTGCTCCGCATTCAAGCGCAATACCTTTGATCTTATCGCAAACTTGAAACGCCCTTTCTTTAAAGGGTAAGGTTACATTAGCCCCACTCAATCCTAAATGCAAGAACTCGCTTTTGATGTGGCTTTCTAAAGGGAGTAATATGGGGTGGTAATGCCCCAAAAACCCTAATTCTTTTTGAAAAGTTAAAAAACAAGCGTTATGGATTAAGGGCGATTTGGAATGCTTAATGGGATTTCCCAAAACCCCAAAAGATTTTAATTTCATTATTCTTTCATTCAGCCTTTTTTAAAAGTTTTAAAAACACATAGCCCTTTGTTTTATTAGAAAATTCAATTTTAGCCCAATCGTTTTGGATTTCTAAAACCTTCACGCTTTTATCTTTTGCAAGCAATCCCAAGATTTTACCTTTTGTGCTAGGAAAAGCGCGCACATTCACGCCACTGACTGCGACTTTATACTCTAAAGGTTTTTTTCCCATTAAGGGGGTTGTAGGGGTTTTTTGATTGTTTTGAGTGGGTGAGGCACTGTTTTGTTTAGGTTCGTTTTCTTTTTCTTGCTCTTGTTTGGTTTCTTTTTCTTGTGCGGCTGTGTCTAAAGGTGGCGCTGTGTCTTTGGTGGGGCTTTCTTCTGTAGCGGTTGTGGTCGTGTTGGCTTCTTCTTTAGGCGAAAGCGCGCTGTTTTGGCGCTCTGTCTCGTTTTTTTCTAAATTCTGGCTTATTGGAGCGCTGTCTTTTTTCACGTAAAAACCAAGCGCAGCATGCACTAAAGCATACAACAACATGAACGCCAAAACCACCAACAAAGGCCGCACAAAAAGTTTTAAAGAAGATTTCATTTCAGTTTTCATTCCTACCCTCAACGCTTTTCAAAATCAATCCTAGGGTCAATCGCCACGCAGAGCAAATCGCTTATCAAACTCGCTACCAAACCTAAAAGCGTGAAAATATAAAGCGAACCAAACACGACAGGATAATCCCTACTCACAATGCTTTCATACCCTAAAAGCCCTAACCCATCCAGGCTAAAAACAATTTCTATCAATAAGCTTGAGCTAAAAAACATGCCCAAAAAAGCTTGCGGAAAACCCGCCACCACTAATAAAATCGCATTGCGGAACACATGCGCATAAAAAATACGCCCCACTGAACAGCCCTTAGCCTTAGCGCTCACCACATAGAGTTTGCCCATTTCATCTAAAAAAGAGTTTTTCACTAAAAGCGTAAGGCTTGCAAAACCCCCCAAAGAAATGCAAAGAACGGGCAAAGTGATATGCCATAAATAATCCTTGATTTTGCCTAATGCGCTCAAGCTTTCAAAATTATCGCTCACCAGCCCCTTTAAAGGGAACCAGTGCCAATAATTCCCTCCAGCAAAAAACACGATCAACACCACCGCAAACAAAAAGGCCGGGATAGCGTTAGCGACAATGATCACCACGCTGCTTAGCACATCTAAAGGCTCGTTATTGCGTTTGGCCTTGAAAATCCCTAAAGGGATAGAAATAAGATAGATCAAAAGCGTGCTAAAAAGCCCTAACGAAATGGATACGGGCAATTTTTCCTTAATCAAATCTATCACTTTAATCTGGCGATAAAAGCTCTCCCCAAAATCAAATTGCAGGTATTTTTTGAGCATGAGAAGGTAGCGCTCCCCTATAGGCTTGTCAAAACCATAGAGTTTTTTTAAATTTTCTAACAAATCGCTCTCCAACCCTTGAGACGCCCTATACGAACGCTCTTTAACAACGCCTTGAATCTCTTTGGACTGCGTGTTATTGATTTTAGCCATCATCTGCTCTATAGGCCCTCTAGGAGCCGATTGGATCAAAAAGAAATTAATCGTCATGATGGCTAATAAAGTAGGGATAATCAAAAGCAAGCGTTTGAGGATGTAGGCAATCATTTAGGACCCCTTTCTTTTTTTATCCACCATAAATACGGCGAAAATCCATAGCTAGGGCTGATTTCAGGCATGCCAATGTAATTATACGCTGCGATCCTGTAATTAGGCAAATAAAAATGCGGTATCACATAAAACCCCCACAACAACACCCTATCCATCGCTTGAATGGCAGCTAATTGCTCCTTATAATCTTTAGCGTTAATGATTTTTTCAATCAAATCATCTACCGCTTTACTAGAGATTCCTGCATAATTCCTTGTGCCTTTTTCTTTAGCGCTCAAAGAGCCAAAATAAAAGCGTTGCTCATTACCCGGGAAAGACGATTGGCCTATCACTCCTACAATCATGTCAAAATCATAGCTTTTGAGCCGATTGACATACTGGCTTAAATCCACTCTTTGGATTTTCATTTCAATCCCTAACACCCTTAAGTTTTTAGCAAAGGCTAGGGCCAGTCTTTCAAAGGCCGGGCTGTTTAAAAGCAAAGTGAAACTAAACGGCTTGTTATTCTTATCCACTAAACGCATGTTTTTGTAAGAAAAGCCCGTGCTTTTCAAAAGGTTTTGGGCGTATTTTAAATTTTCCCTCAAATTATAGCCTAAAACATCAACCCCATCGGTTCTAGGCACGATATAAGGCTCTTTAAAAACCCTTTCATCCAAACTCTTTTCATAAGGAGCTAGCAGGGCTTTTTCTTCAGGGCTTGGGAGAGGGGGGGACGCATAGATAGAGTTACTGAAAAAACTGGTGGTGCGCTTGTATTGCGAAAAAAACAAATTTTTATTCGCCCATTCAAAATCAAACGCATAAAATAAGGCTTCACGCACCCTTTTATCCTTAAAAATTTCTCGGCGCGTGTTGAAGAAAAACCCTTGCATGCCGCTTGGCATTTTGTGGGCTATGAGGTATTTAGTGATTTTTTTATTATCCATAGCTTTCCCCACATAGCCCCTAGCCCAAACCTTAGCCGTGCTTTCAAGACGCCAATCATACGCCCCGCTTAAAAAAGCCTGTAAAGCGACGGTTTCATCTTTGTAATACTCAAATTTGATCTCATCAAAATTGAATTGCCCCTTTCTGCTGGGCAAATTCCTCGCCCAATAATTAGGGTTTCTTTGGTAGGTGATTTTCTTGCCCACATCAAAAGAAGCGATCACATAAGGACCGCTAGAAACAGGAATGAGTAAGGGGTTTTTTTCAAAATAATCCTTTTGAAACGCTTTTTTGGAAAAGATCTGCAACTGCCCTAAAATGAGAGGCAATTCTTTATTTTCAGTGGTTTTGAAAATGAATTTAACATGGTGTTTGTCTAAAATAACCGCCTTTTTAACATCTTGGTAATACTGCCTATAAATGGGCGATCCTAATTTCATGATCGTATCAAAGCTAAACTTCACATCGCTCGCTAAAATGGGAGCGTTATTGCTGAATCTCGCTCTTTTGTCTAAGGTAAAAATCACATAGCTGTTATCCTTAGCCACTTCTGCGTCTTTAGCGATCAAAGGGTATTCGGCAAAAGGTTCGTCCAAACTTTGCACCATTAAAGTGTCATAAATGAGATCCAAGCCTTCGGCTTTAGTGCCTTTAAGCGCGAAAGGGTTAAGGCTATCAAAAGTCCCTATGGCGTCATTTCTTAAGACACCGCCCTTTCTAGCGTTAGGGTTAGCGTATTCAAAATGCGTGAAATTGTCTTTATATTTAGGCTCTTCGCCCAAGTATAAATAAGGCGTAGCCTTAAGGAAACAAAACACTCCTAACCATAAACTTAAAATTTTCATCTAAACCAACCCCATCAATTCTTTAGCCTTTTGGTAAGTCGCCCTCGCTAAAGGTCTGGCTTTTTCTACACCACCATTTAAAATGGCTTTCACCTCATCATCGCTGATTTCTTGGTATTTTTCTTGGATAGGTTTTAAAGCCTGGATCACCACTTCAGCCAATTCCTTTTTAAAATCCCCATAGCCCTTATTTTTGAAACGCTCTTCTATGTTTTCTGGGCTTTCATTGCTTAAAAGCATGTAGATATTCAAAAGGTTAAAGATGCCCTCTCTTGTTTCATCAAATGCAATAACGCCCATAGAATCCGTGGCCGCTTTTTTGATTTTTTTCACAATAATGTCCGGCTCATCTAAAAGAAAAATCGCATGGTTAGCCCCTTGATGCGATTTACTCATCTTCACTTTTGGATCATCTAGCCCCATAACCCTTGCCCCCACTTTAGCGATCAAAGGCTCTGGCACTTTAAAGCAGTTCCCAAAATCCCTGTTAAATTTTTCTGCAACATTTCGCGTGAGCTCTAAATGCTGTTTTTGATCTTCGCCCACTGGCACTAAATCGCTTTGGTATAACAAAATGTCTGACGCCATCAAAATAGGGTAATTGAAAAGCCCCACATTCACGCTTTTAGGGTTTTTTAAAGACTTGTCTTTGAATTGCGTCATTCGTTGCATTTCCCCCATAGACACCTGACAATTTAATAGCCATGCTAAAGCTGGGTGCTCATCCACTTCACTTTGAATGAATAACCCCGATTGCTTAGGATTAATCCCGCAAGCTAAAAGCAATTTGACTAACTCATAGGTTTGGGATTTTAAAAATGCAGGATCTATGGGTAGAGTGATCGCATGCGAATTGACGACGCAAAAAAGGTTTTCATATTCATCTTGCATCTCTACCCAATGCTTGATCGCTCCTAAATAGTTGCCCAAATGGATTTGCCCGGTCGGTTGGATGCCTGAAAAGACTCGTTTTTTGTGCATGTTGTTTCTCGTTGTTTTAGTTAGTGTTATTGTAACCACCTAATTTTAATATTTTAATTTGTCTTAGTTTTTAAGAACGCTTGATCCCCGAAAAGAGTAACACTTCATAGCTCAATTTTTCAAACGCCATGTTTTGAAAAAAATGTTTTTTTTGCTTGAAACTCAGCGTTGAACCCCCCAAAAGACCGCATTTTTTAAGGTAATTCAAGCAATCTTGTTTGCGGTTGAAATAAAGGGCGAAGCGCTTGTTTTCTAATTCTATTTGAAAATGTTTAAAGGCGTTTTTAATCAAGGATTTGAGCGTTTTGAGATCCCTTAAAGGCGAAGGCGTGCCTAAAAACTCATGCACTTCATGCAAACTAAAATCCGTATGGATAGCTAAAGCGGCCTCCTTACTAGAAAGAGCGATTTTTTCTAAAACGCTTTTTAAATCCCTAGCCCATTGTAAAGATGAAGAAGACACAACCAGATCGTAATCGCAAAAAACATGTTCTTCAAAATCCGCATGCTCTAAAGAGATTTTTTGAATATTAATAGAATGCGTGGGGTGTAATTTGAGCATGTTCATGGAATTATCCAAAGCGATAAACTCTTCAATCACAATATTTTGCCGCTCTAAAGCGTTAAAAACAGCCCCACTCCCTGATCCGAGATCCAAAACTTTAGCGTAACGTTTTTGTTTTAAAAATTGGACAAGATGAATAGCGATTTGTTGCTGGATATGGGCAAAGAGGTGATAAGTTTTGGCATGCTTATTGAATGCAAGCTGATTGAATGAATAAAAAGAGTCCAACACCACCGCCTTAACGCACTACCTTGAAAATTAAAACTAAATTTTAGTGTATTCTTAGCAAATTTTAGATAAGATTAAGCCTAATTTTTTCTAAATTTTAGGGATTTAAGGAATCAGTGTTTATGACAAGTGCTCTGTTAGGCTTACAAATTGTTTTAGCGGTATTGATTGTGGTGGTGGTTTTGTTGCAAAAAAGTTCTAGCATCGGCTTAGGGGCTTATAGCGGGAGCAACGATTCTTTATTTGGTGCTAAAGGACCCGCAAGCTTTATGGCGAAAATGACCATGTTTTTAGGCTTATTGTTTGTCATCAACACCATCGCTTTGGGCTATTTTTACAACAAAGAATACGGCAAAAGCGTTTTAGATGAAACTAAAACCAACAAAGAGCTTTCGCCCTTAGTCCCTGCCACCGGCACGCTTAACCCTACGCTTAATCCCACATTAAACCCAACGCTCAACCCTTTAGAGCAAGCCCCCACTAATCCTTTAATGCCACAACAAACGCCTAACGAACTCCCTAAAGAGCCAGCCAAAACGCCTTCTGTTGAAAGCCCCAAACAGAATGAAAAAAATGAAAAAAATGACGCCAAAGAGAATGGTATAAAGGGTGTTGAAAAAACCAAAGAGAACGCCAAAACGCCCCCAACCACCCACCAAAAGCCTAAAACGCATGCGACAACCAACGCCCATACAAACCAAAAAAAGGATGAAAAATAATGTTACAAGCCATTTATAATGAAACCAAAGATTTGATGCAAAAAAGCATTCAAGCTTTAAACAGGGATTTTTCCACTCTAAGGAGCGCGAAAGTTTCAGTCAATATTTTAGATCACATCAAAGTGGATTATTACGGCACGCCCACGGCATTAAATCAAGTCGGATCCGTGATGAGCTTGGATGCGACCACTCTTCAAATCAGCCCATGGGAAAAAAACCTGCTCAAAGAAATTGAAAGAGCCATTCAAGAAGCCAATATTGGCGTCAATCCTAATAACGACGGCGAAACGATCAAGCTTTTTTTCCCGCCCATGACAAGTGAGCAAAGAAAACTCATCGCAAAAGACGCCAAAGCAATGGGCGAAAAGGCTAAAGTGGCTGTAAGGAATATCCGCCAAGACGCCAACAACCAGGTGAAAAAATTAGAAAAAGACAAAGAAATCAGCGAAGATGAAAGCAAAAAAGCCCAAGAGCAGATCCAAAAAATCACCGATGAAGCCATTAAAAAAATTGATGAAAGCGTGAAAAACAAAGAAGATGCGATTTTAAAGGTCTAAACCATGGATATTAAGGCATGTTATCAAAACGCTCAAGCGCTATTAGAGGGGCATTTCTTGCTCAGCAGCGGGTTTCATTCCAATTATTATTTGCAATCCGCTAAAGTTTTAGAAGATCCCAAACTAGCCGAACAATTAGCGCTAGAATTAGCCAAACAAATCCAAGAAGCTCATTTGAATATTGAATGCGTATGCTCGCCGGCTATTGGGGGGATCTTGGCTGGGTATGAGCTTGCAAGGGCTTTAGGCGTGCGTTTTATCTTCACTGAAAGAGTGGATAATACCATGACATTAAGGCGTGGTTTTGAAGTCAAAAAAAACGAAAAAATTTTAGTGTGCGAAGACATCATCACTACGGGAAAATCCGCCATGGAATGCGCTAAAGTTTTAGAAGAAAAGGGCGCTCAAATCGTGGCTTTTGGCGCTTTAGCCAATCGGGGCATTTGCAAACGCACCCATTCTCATTTGAAAGCCCAAGAGGGTGCGTGTTTGCCTAGCCATTTACCCCTTTTTGCTTTAGAAGATTTTGTTTTTGACATGCACAAGCCTAGCTCTTGCCCTTTATGCGCTACTAGCGTTGCTATAAAACCGGGAAGTCGTGGCAACTAAAAAAACCAAAAAAAATAAAACTCCAGAAAAAAAGCAAGCGTTAGAAAGCCCTTTAAAAGGGCTGTATCTCTCTTTGCGTTTGAAGGCCTTTATCACCGATATTTTTATGATTTATACCCCCATGCTTTATATAATGACTTATGCGATTTTAGGGAGTGCGAAGGATTTTAGGGAAAACCAGAGCGCGATTTTTTTATGCCTGCTTTTTTATGTCCTAACGCACAGCTTTTTTATCGCTTTTAAATCCCAAAGCCCTGGCATGCGTTACGCTCAGTTTAGATTAGTCAAAAATAATGGTGAAGAAGTGGGATTTTTTTTAGCGTTGTGGCGGTTTGTTTTGTGGGTGTTGAGCATGGGGTTACTCATAGGGTTTGTTGCGCCTTTTATTTTTAAGTTTTTTTTGCATGACAAATTCAGCGGCACTCATATTGAAATTATCAAGGAGGAAACATGAAAAATTTAGTGATCTTGAGCGGGGCTGGCATTTCAGCAGAAAGCGGGATTAAAACCTTTAGGGACGCTGGCGGTTTGTGGGAAGGGCATGACATCATGGAAGTTGCTTCGCCTTATGGCTGGAAAAAGAACCCGCAAAAAGTGTTGGATTTTTACAACCAAAGGCGCCGACAGCTTTTTGAAGTTTATCCTAACAAGGCTCATAAGGCTTTAGCGGAATTGGAAAAACACTATCAAGTCCATATCATCACCCAAAATGTAGATGATTTGCATGAAAGGGCGGGTTCTTCTCGCATTTTGCACTTGCATGGGGAATTGTTGAGCGTTCGCAGCGAGAAAGATCCTAATTTGGTTTATAGGTGGGAAAAGGACTTGAATTTAGGCGACTTGGCTAAAGACAAATCGCAATTACGCCCTGATATTGTGTGGTTTGGCGAAGAGGTGCCTTTGCTTAAAGAAGCGGTTTCTTTCGTCAAACAAGCGCACCTTTTAATCATCATTGGCACTTCTTTGCAAGTCTATCCTGCCGCTAGTCTCTATACGCATGCGCATAAAGACGCCCTCATTTATTACATTGACCCTAAAGCTAAAAACGCCCGTTTGCCCCAGAATATCCAATGCATTAATGAAAGTGCGGTGCATGCCATGCAAGATTTAATGCCCAAACTCATAGAAATGGCCTCTTGAGAGATGTTAAAATAATTTTTATTTTTTCAGCTAACGATTAGCAAAAACATGGTTTAATTGCTTCCATCGTTTGCTAAAAGTAATAATTAAAGGAGTTTGAGAGCCTGATGCAACAAGCTACAGAAGCATTGAATCACCCCTATTTTGGCGTTTTTGTTTTGTTGGTATTCACCTTTTGGGTGTTTAACTTAACCTTAAGGATCCAAAGGTTTTTAAGCCGTAAAATGGCTCAAAAAAAGGGCGAAAAGCTCAAACTCGCTCCCTATGAATGCGGGCCTGTGGCTCTCAAGCAGCCTAATAGAGTGTCGCACCATTTCTATATCATGGCCATGCTTTTTATTTTATTTGATGTAGAAATCGTTTTCATGTTCCCTTGGGCGATTGATTTTAAAAAATTAGGCTTGTTCGGGCTCGTTGAAATGCTAGGCTTTGTCTTCTTTTTAACCATTGGTTTTATTTACGCTTTAAAGCGAAACGCTTTGAGCTGGCAAAAATTAGAGGTGAAATAATGCAACAAGCACCAGTCGTTCTAAGCACTTTGGATAAATTATTGAATTGGGGGCGTTCTAATTCGCTCTGGCCTTTAACCTATGGCTTGGCGTGTTGCGCGATTGAGATGATGGCAACAGGGGGTTCAAGGTTTGATTTTGACAGATTTGGCACGATTTTTAGAGCGAGTCCTAGGCAATCTGATGTGATGATCATCGCTGGCACGCTCACTAAAAAACATGCCGAGTTTATGCGCAGACTCTATGATCAAATGCCTGAGCCTAAATGGGTGATTTCTATGGGGAGTTGTGCTAATACGGGTGGGATGTTCAACACTTACGCGACTGTTCAAGGAGCGGACAGGATCGTTCCTGTGGATATTTACTTGCCCGGTTGCGCACCGCGCCCAGAGACTTTACAATACGCTCTTATGGTTTTGCAAGATAAAATCAGACGCTCTAAAGCGATCAAACAAGACGCTCCTAAAAGGTTAGTGTGATGGTAAGAAAACAATCCCCCTATGAAGATGTGCAAAAACAATCGCGCCAGCATGACCCCTATAAAATCATAGAACCCACCCCTAAAAAATATTTAGAGGGCAGCGCTTATGAGGTCATTTACAACCACCTTTCTTACAAACATGAGATTTTAGACAAATACATAGAGACTAACACGGCGGTGTTTTGGATCAAAAAAGACGATATTTTTTCTGCCGCTACGATTTTAAGGCATTTGGGTTATGAGTGTTTGAGCGAAATGAGTGCGATAGATTTGTGCGCTAAAAAAGGGCATTTTGAATTGTTTTATCAATTTGTGGGTTTTAGCGATAGCTGTAAGAACCGCCGTAGGGTGCGCGTGAAATGCGTTTTGTTGCCTAATGAGAGCGTGGATTCTTTGAGTTTTTTATACCGCTCGGCTAATTGGAGCGAAAGGGAAGCGTATGACATGCTTGGTATTGTGTTTGACAAACACCCTTATTTGAAACGCCTTATCATGCCGCATGATTGGGTAGGCCACCCTTTATTGCGTTCTTACCCGCTCAAAGGCGATGAATTCGCTCAATGGTATGAAGTGGATAAAATTTTTGGCAAAGAATACCGAGAAGTGGTGGGCAAAGAACAGAGAGACAGCGCAAGAGTGGATGAAAAAGACACTTTTAATTTCGCCAAAATTGGCTATGAGCAGGGCAAGGGTGAAGAATTAAAAGAAACAGAAGAAAAGCATGCGTTTAAGAAAATCCCTTTTGTCAAAGATTTGCACAAAATCGCCCCCACTATCTTAAAAAAGAGGCTATAAAATGGCTCAAAATTTCACGAAACTCAACCCTCAGTTTGAAAACATCATTTTTGAACATGACGATAACCAAATGATTTTAAACTTTGGCCCTCAACACCCCAGTAGCCATGGGCAATTGCGCTTGATTTTGGAATTGGAGGGCGAAAAAATCATTAAGGCTACCCCTGAAATTGGCTACTTGCATAGAGGCTGTGAAAAGTTAGGCGAAAACATGACCTATAACGAATACATGCCCACTACCGACAGATTGGATTACACTTCTTCTACCAGCAATAATTACGCTTACGCTTATGCGGTAGAGACTTTGCTCAATTTAGAAATCCCTCGCCGAGCGCAAGTGATCCGCACGATTTTACTAGAGCTTAACCGCATGATTTCACACATCTTTTTTATCAGCGTGCATGCTTTAGATGTGGGGGCGATGAGCGTGTTTTTGTATGCGTTTAAAACGAGGGAATACGGCTTGGATTTGATGGAGGATTATTGCGGGGCTAGGCTCACGCATAACGCTATAAGGATTGG
This sequence comes from Helicobacter pylori, assembly GCF_001998165.1. Classification (GTDB taxonomy): domain Bacteria; phylum Campylobacterota; class Campylobacteria; order Campylobacterales; family Helicobacteraceae; genus Helicobacter; species Helicobacter pylori_DL. The sequence continues at coordinate 17,314 of NZ_MTWR01000005.1, forward strand.
GGGCGTGCCTTTGGATTTACCCCCTAATTGGCTAGAGGGCTTAAAAAAGTTTTTAGGCGAAATGAAAGAATGCAAAAAACTCATTCAAGGCTTATTGGATAAGAATCGCATTTGGCGGATGCGCTTGGAAAATGTGGGAGTTGTAACGCCCAAAATGGCGCAAAGTTGGGGCATGAGCGGCATCATGTTAAGAGGGACTGGGATCGCTTATGATATTAGAAAAGAAGAACCTTATGAGCTTTATAAAGAGCTTGATTTTGATGTGCCGGTGGGCAATTATGGCGATAGTTATGATCGGTATTGTTTGTATATGTTAGAAATTGATGAAAGCATTCGCATCATTGAACAACTCATTCCCATGTATGCTAGAACCGATACGCCTATCATGGCTCAAAATCCGCATTACATTTCCGCCCCTAAAGAAGATATAATGACGCAAAACTACGCCTTGATGCAGCATTTTGTTTTAGTGGCTCAAGGCATGCGCCCGCCCGTTGGGGAAGTGTATGCCCCCACAGAAAGCCCTAAAGGGGAATTAGGGTTTTTTATCCATTCAGAGGGCGAGCCTTACCCTCATAGACTAAAAATCAGAGCCCCTAGCTTTTATCACATTGGGGCTTTAAGCGACATTTTAGTGGGGCAATATTTAGCGGATGCAGTAACCGTGATTGGCTCAACCAATGCGGTGTTTGGCGAGGTGGATAGATGAAACGCTTTGATTTGCGCCCTTTGAAAGCAGATATTTTTAAACGATTAGAAGAATTGATTGAAAAAGAAATGCAACCTAATGAAGTCGCTATTTTCATGTTTGAAGTGGGGGATTTTTCTAATATCCCTAAGAGCGCTGAATTTATCCAATCTAAAGGGCATGAGCTTCTCAATTCTTTGCGTTTCAATCAAGCGGATTGGACGATTGTCGTGAGAAAAAAGGCTTGATTTTGAGCGGCTTTAACCCCTTAAATTCTCCCTTAATCGCAAGCTCTTCAATTAGCTTGAAAGAAGCCTATTATTTAGAAAAATTATCTCTTAAAAAAGGATTTGAAATCCATTACAAGATGACCAAAGATAGCTTAAACCTTTTAGAAAAAAGCGATTTGTTCGTTTTGTTTGGGGGGTTTTCAAACGCTTGTTTGAATGAAAATGAACGATTGATTTTAGGAAGCATTAACCAATCAAAACGCCCCTACGCCTTGTTAAGACCCTTACAAGACACAAGAGACTTGCAAAAAAATTGCCTTTTTGCGTCGTATGAAATCCACACGGAAGCGGCGATTTTGGCTTTGATTTTAAGGGGCATTTTAGAAAAAACTTCCCAATTAAAAGGGCATGTTTTAGAAAAGGTTGATGTGGGGTATTTAAGCTCTGAAGCGAACATGAGCGAAGAAGAATTACAAGAACTTATCGCTCTTATCATTAAAGCGAAAAAAAGGGTGCTTGTTTTAAACAGAGAAATCACTAAGCATGCGGATAGCGCCTTTTTATACACCCTTTTAAGCGAGTTGCAAAATTACCTAGAAATTTTGCATATCCCTTGCAACGATTCAAGCGCAACGACCGCTTTTTATGATTTTAAAGATCAAGAATGGCTGCTAGAAACAGCCTTTAAAGAGGGCATTTTGCCTTTTAAATCGCAACTCCAATCAAAAGATTTAGAGTTTTTAGAGCGAATGGGTGAGGCTAACGGCTCGTTTGTCTATGTTTCTTACAAGAGCCTTGAAACCCCTAGATTATCTTTTTCCAAACAATTTAAGATCGCTAACAAGATTAAGCATTCTAACGCAAAGTTTCAAATTTTAGATAAAACGCTAGAATGCGAGTTAGAAGAAAGCCCCCATTTGAAAGGCTTGATTGCGATTTTAGAAGGGGCGTTTTTTGACGCTTACCCTTATATCCCTATTTTATCCCACTCTCAAGGAATTTCATGATCACAATGAATATCAATGGCAAAACGATTGAATGCCAAGAGGGACAAAGCGTTTTAGAGGCCGCTAGGAGCGCTGGGATCTACATCCCTACCATTTGCTATTTAAGCGGTTGCTCGCCCACAGTCGCATGCAAAATGTGCATGGTTGAAATGGATGGCAAACGGGTTTATAGTTGCAACACGAAAGCCAAAAATAACGCCACCATTCTCACTAACACCCCCACGCTCATGGATGAAAGAAAAAGCATCATGCAAACTTATGATGTCAACCACCCCCTAGAATGTGGCGTGTGCGATAAGAGCGGGGAGTGCGAATTGCAGGACATGACGCATTTAACCGGCGTGGAGCACCAACCTTATGCAGTGGCTGATGATTTTAAAGCACTAGATTCATGGGCAAAAGCCTTGTATGATCCTAATTTATGCATCATGTGCGAAAGGTGCGTAACCACTTGTAAGGACAATGTGGGCGAAAACAACCTTAAAGCCACTAAAGCCGACTTGCACGCTCCGGATAAATTTAAAGACAGCATGTCCAAAGACGCTTTTAGCGTGTGGAGTCGCAAGCAAAAAGGCATTATTTCTTTTGTGGGCAGCGTGCCTTGCTATGATTGCGGGGAATGCATTGCGGTATGCCCTGTGGGCGCTTTGAGCTATAAAGATTTCGCTTACACGGCTAACGCATGGGAACTCAAAAAGATCCATTCTACTTGTTCGCATTGCTCGGCCGGGTGTTTGATTTCTTATGATGTGCGCCATTTTGATACTCTAGGCGAAGAATCTAAGATTTTTAGGGTGCTTAATGATTTTTACCATAACCCTATTTGTGGGGCAGGCCGGTTTGCTTTTGATGTGAGCTCTAGCCCTAAAGGCAGCACCAATCTTAAAGAAGCGCAAAACGCCCTCAAAGAATGCGAAGCGGTGCGAATAGGTGGGGATATTACGAATGAAGAGGCGTTTTTAATAGAGCGTTTAAGAAAAGAGCTTGATTTTAAAATCTACAATCAAGAAGTGTATCATTTCCAGCAATTCTTAAAAGTATTGGGCGAAGTTAAACGCCCCAGCATTGAAGAGATTAAAACTTCCAATTTGGTCGTTACGATAGGATCTTCTATCAAAACAGAAAACCCTTTGGTGCGCTATGCTATTAATAACGCTCTCAAACTCAATAAAGCTTCTTTAATCGCTATGCACCCTATTAAGGATAACGCGTTAGTGAATTTGTGCCGAAGCTCTTTTTGCATCACCCATGAAGTGGGGGCTGAAGAAATCCTTTTAGGCATGCTTTTAAAAATGCTTAACATTGAAAGCGCGGCTCTAAAAAGCTTAGAAGATTCCAAGCAAAGCGTTGTAGATGAAGCGGCTCTTAAAGCCTTAGAAGAAGAGCGAAAAAAAGCTTTAGAACAAGCCGATCAAGGGTGCAGTATTGGAGAAAATAAGGCAGAAAATCAAGAAGAGGATAAAACAGAAGCGACTACCCTAAAAGAAAATCAAGAAGAAAACAAGACAGAGGTTAAAGAAGAAAAAATTGAAGTCCCTACCAAAACCACTTATTTGTTGCTTGAAGAAGCGGGCATCAATTTAGAAACTTATGAAAAAATTCTCGCTCTTTTGCAAAAATCAAATAACACCCTGCTAGTGGTTGGCGAAGAAATTTATAGCCACAAACAAGCCCACAATATCGCTAAAATGTTGCGTTTGTTAGCCCAAAAAAGTGCTGTTAAACTCATTCTTATCCCCCCAAGCGCGAACGCTTTAGGCATCGCTTCTATTTGTCAATTGAGCGAAGAAATTTTTGAACATGAAAAAATCGTAGGCATTCGCGCTCAAGGGGATTTCACTATCAATAGCGACGATAGGGTTTTTGGGAAAGGCACTCTCAGTAAAGTGGATTTTATTTTGCCCAGTCTCAACCAGCTAGAAGGCACGATCACCAATATTGAAGGGCGTGTGTTACCCTTAAAACCGGCTTTGAGGTTTGAGGGCTATGACTTGAGCGATATTGTGCAAGGCTTTGGCTTTGTGGAAGAAAATCTCATAGAATGCACCCACAAACTCCCTACAGAAGCGGGCTTTAAAGCCATAGAATTTGATTGTTTAACCAACTATTTCACTAACGATAGGGTTAATCACAGAGGCTATTTATTAGGAACAAGCCATTTTGAAAAGAGCGCTAAAGAATGCGAAACCACAGAATGCGATCCTATCAAACCCTTAAAAGAAAAAATCGTTTTCAACGCGTATTTAAAATACCCAGAAACACAATTCAATAACGCTACCCATAAAAGCGAGAATTTGCAATTAAAAGCCGGCGTCTATGTGTCTAAAGCTTTCTTAAAAAAATTGGATAAAGAAGTGGGGCAAAACATCACTTTATTTAAAGAAGAAGAGGAATTAACAGGCGTTTTGTATCTTGATGAGAGCTTGGATCAGGAGGTGTTTGTCATTTCGCCTTCTCTTTTGACAAACCATTCTAGCTTTTTTAGAGAGGGTGTGTTTGATAGCGTGGATTTAAAGGAGCAAGCATGAGCGCTTATATCATTGAAACTTTGATTAAAATTTTGATTTTAGTCGCTGTTTTTTCGGCTTTAGGAGGCTTTGCCACTTATATTGAAAGGAAAGTGTTAGCCTATTTCCAACGCCGTTTAGGGCCTTGTTATGTGGGGCCTTTTGGGCTTTTGCAAGTCGCAGCAGACGGCATTAAGCTTTTCACCAAAGAAGACATTATCCCTCAAGGCGCGAATAAATTCATTTTCACGCTAGCGCCCATTATTGCGATGGTGAGCGCGTTTGTGTCCATGGCACCTATCCCCTTTTTCCCTAATTTCACTCTGTTTGGCTATGAGATCAAGCCCCTTATTTCTGACATCAACATTGGCTTTTTGTTTTTCTTAGCCGTGGGTTCAGCAGGGATTTATGCGCCTATTTTAGCCGGGCTTGCCTCCAATAACAAATATTCCTTAATTGGCTCCGCAAGAGCGACGATCCAACTGCTCAGCTTTGAAGTGGTCAGCACCTTAACCATTCTAGCCCCCTTAATGGTGGTAGGATCGCTCTCTTTAGTGGAAATCAATCATTACCAAAGCGGTGGGTTTTTAGACTGGCTTGTGTTTAAGCAGCCTCTAGCGTTTGTTTTGTTTTTGATCGCAAGTTATGCCGAATTGAATCGAACCCCATTTGACTTGTTAGAGCATGAAGCCGAGATCGTGGCGGGGTATTGCACCGAATACAGCGGCTTGAAATGGGGCATGTTCTTTTTAGCGGAATACGCGCATTTATTCGCTTTTTCCTTTGTGATTTCTATTGTGTTTTTTGGCGGGTTTAACGCATGGGGCTTTATCCCTGGAGGCATAGCGATTTTGATTAAAGCGGGCTTTTTTGTCTTTTTATCCATGTGGGTTAGAGCGACTTACCCGCATGTGCGCCCAGACCAACTGATGGATATGTGCTGGAAAATCATGTTGCCTTTAGCGTTATTGAATATTGTGCTAACGGGCATTATCATTTTAATTTAAAGGAGGTTTTATGGCCAAACAAGAATACAAGCAACTTCCTAAACGATCCGAAGTCCATAGTGCGACCGAGCAATTTAAAGACACCATTAAAACGAGCTTGGGTTTGGATCTATTCAAAGGGCTAGGGCTTACGATCAAGGAATTTTTTAGCCCAAGCGTAACCATCCATTACCCTATGGAGCAACTCCCTTTAAGCCCACGCTATCGTGCGGTGCATAATCTGCAACGGCTTTTAGACTCAGGCTCTGAAAGGTGTATAGGTTGTGGGCTGTGCGAAAAGATTTGCACGAGCAATTGCATAAGGATCATCACGCATAAAGGCGAAGACAACCGCAAAAAGATCGATTCTTACACGATCAATTTAGGGCGTTGCATTTATTGCGGGTTGTGTGCGGAAGTTTGCCCAGAATTAGCAATTGTTATGGGGAATCGGTTTGAAAACGCTAGCACCCAACGCTCCCAATACGGCTCTAAAAGCGAGTTCTTAACGAGCGAACAAGACGCTAAAAACTGCTCGCATGCCGAGTTTTTAGGCTTTGGTGCGGTAAGCCCTAATTACAATGAACGCATGCAAGCCACCCCTTTAGATTATGTCCAAGAGCCTTCAAAAGAAGAATCAAAAGAAGAGACTCCAACAAACCCAGAAAGCCATAAGGGAGATGAAAATGTTTGAAACCATTGCCTTTTATTTCTTTGCGATCCTTACTTTAAGCATGGCGTTAGTGGTGATCACCACCACGAATATCCTCTATGCCATTACCGCTCTTGCTAGCAGCATGGTTTTTATCTCTGCTTTTTTCTTTTTGCTAGACGCTGAGTTTTTGGGCGTGGTGCAAATCACGGTGTATGTGGGCGCGGTCATTGTGATGTATGCGTTTGGCATGATGTTTTTCAACTCCGCTGCAGAAGTCATTGAACGCAAGCAAAGCCCTAAAATCTTGTGTGTGCTTTCATTTGGCGTGGCACTGTTGCTCACCTTGATTTTAAGTGCTCCTAGCATTGGCGAAAACCTTTCTAATCAAGTCAATTCTAACGCTATTGATGCACAAATCCCTAACATTAAAGCGATTGGTTATGTGCTTTTTACCAATTACCTCATCCCTTTTGAAGCGGCGGCTTTAATGCTTTTAGTCGCTATGGTTGGAGGCATCGCTACAGGGATTCAAAAAATCCATGGGAAAAATCACACGCAATTTATAAAGGAATCTCTATGATAGGGTTAAACCACTATTTGATTGTTTCAGGGTTGCTCTTTTGCATTGGTTTAGCGGGCATGCTGAAACGCAAAAACATTCTGTTACTCTTTTTTTCTACAGAGATCATGCTCAATGCGATCAATATCGGTTTTGTAGCGATCTCTAAATACACGCACAATTTAGACGGGCAGATGTTCGCGCTCTTTATTATCGCTATTGCCGCTAGTGAGGTGGCTATTGGTTTGGGCTTGGTGATTTTGTGGTTTAAGAAATACAAGAGCTTAGACATTGATTCTTTAAACGCTATGAAGGGTTGAGCATGCAGTATTCTTCTTTGCTGTCAGTGGTGTTGTTTTTGCCTTTAATCGGCACGGTTTATGCGGGGCTGTTTGGGGCTAAAGCTAAAGCGTTGCATGTGGGCGTTTTCAATTCTTTGTGCGTGCTGGTTTCTTTAATTGGCGCAGTAGTTCTTTTCATTCAGGCATGGCATCATCAAAGCTATGAAAAATATTTGTTTGATTGGATCGTGGTAGGGAATTTTAAGGTCGGCTTTTCTCTCATGCTGGATAATGTCAATGCGGTCATGATTGTCGTGGTCACTCTAGTTTCTTTCTTAGTGCATGTGTATTCTATAGGCTATATGGAGCATGATATAGGGTTTAACCGCTATTTTTCCTACCTCAGCGGCTTTGTGTTTTCCATGCTGGTGTTGGTGTTGAGCGATAATTTTTTAGGGCTTTTCATTGGCTGGGAAGGGGTGGGGCTATGTTCTTACTTGCTCATTGGCTTTTGGTATCATAAAACAAGCACGAACAACGCTTCCATTGAAGCCTTTGTGATGAACAGAATCACGGATTTAGGCATGCTCATGGGGATTATTTTGATCTTTTGGAATTTTGGCACCCTCCAGTATAAAGAAGTCTTTAGCATGCTCAATAACGCCGATTATTCCATGCTTTTTTACATTAGCGTGTTCCTTTTCATTGGCGCTATGGGAAAGAGTGCACAATTCCCCATGCACACATGGTTAGCCAACGCTATGGAGGGGCCTACGCCGGTGTCCGCTCTCATCCATGCAGCGACGATGGTAACCGCTGGGGTGTATCTGGTCATTAGAGCCAACCCTTTGTATAGCGCGGTGTTTGAAGTGGGCTATTTTATCGCTTGTTTAGGGGCGTTTGTGGCTCTTTTTGGAGCGAGCATGGCTTTAGTCAATAAGGATTTAAAACGCATTGTGGCTTATTCCACGCTTTCTCAATTAGGCTATATGTTTGTAGCGGCCGGTCTTGGGGCTTATGCGATCGCGCTTTTCCACCTCTTTACGCATGCGTTTTTCAAATCCCTCCTTTTCTTAGGATCAGGGAATGTCATGCATGCGATGGAAGACAATTTGGATATTACTAAAATGGGCGCTTTATACAAGCCTATGAAAATCACAGCGATCTTTATGATTATAGGTTCAGTGGCTTTGTGCGGGATCTACCCCTTTGCGGGCTATTTCTCCAAAGACAAGATTTTAGAAGTGGCTTTTGGGATGCACCACCACATTTTATGGTTTGTGCTTTTGATTGGGGCGATCTTTACCGCTTTTTATAGCTTCAGGCTCATCATGCTGGTGTTTTTTGCGCCCAAACAGCACGAAATCAACCACCCCCATGAAGCCAAAAATTTCATGCTTTTAAGCATGCTGCCCTTAGGGGTTTTAGCGGTCATTGCCGGGTTTTTTGAAGAGCCGTTTTTTCATTTCATCTCTCAAGTGATCCCTAGCGTTGGAGAGTATCTAGTCCCGCTCGCTCTTTTAATCAGTATCACTACCATAGTGGTGTTATTAAGCATCGCCTATGCCATATTTAAATATAAAAATGGTATCACTTCCAAAAAAGAGGGGGGCTTTTTATACAAGCTCTTGCTCAACCAATACTATATCCCGCAACTCTATCAAGGGATTGCAAAAGTTTTTAGCGCCATCGCTTCATTCTTGCACCAGGTCGTGGAATTAAGGATCATTGATACGATAGTGGATACCATAGGAAGAAGCGTTTTTTTTATAGGGCGTGTGTTTAGAATCAGTCAAGATGGGAATTTAACCTCCATGTTGCGCTTCATGGTGGCCGGGGTTTTAATCTTGTTAGCGTTTGTAGCTTTTTTTGGGAGATAAGAAATGCAGTTTTTACATGCGCATCTTTTAAGTGTGGTGATCTTTTTCCCCATGCTGAGCGCGCTATTAGCGTTCTTTATGAGCGATCAAGCGAGCAGGGCGTATGCGATTGTCATCGCTTTGATTGAATTGTTATTAATCTTGTTGTTGTGGCATGGGTTTGATACTCAAGTTACCGGCATGCAGTTTGAAGAAATGAAGGAATTAGTCTATCAAATTGGCGTGAATTACCATGTGGGCATTGATGGCATCACGCTCTTTTTGTTGCTCTTAAACGCTATCGTGGTGTTATTGTCCGTGATTTATGTCAAAGATCATCGTAAAGACTTTGCGATTTGTCTTTTATTGCTAGAGGGGATTTTGATGGGCGTGTTTTCTTCTCTCAATATGATCTTTTTCTACGCTTTTTGGGAAATCTCGCTCTTGCCGGTCTTATACCTCATCGGTCGTTTTGGTCGTAATAACAAAATCTATTCTGGCATGAAGTTTTTCCTCTACACTTTTTTAGCGTCGTTGTGCATGCTTTTAGGCATTTTATACATCGGGTATGACTACGCCAATAATTACGGCATGATGAGTTTTGATGTTTTAGACTGGTATCAATTGAACTTTTCTAGCGGGGTTAAAACCTGGCTCTTTGTGGCTTTCTTAATAGGGATTGCGGTTAAAATCCCGCTCTTTCCCTTACACACATGGCTGCCTTATGCGTATTCTAACGCCCCTACTTTAGGCTCTGTCATGCTTTCAGCCTTGCTTTCTAAAATGGGGACTTACGCCTTATTACGCTTCTTGCTCCCGCTTTTTCCTGAGCTTTCAGAAATTTATTTAACCCCCATAGCCATTGTGGCGCTATGCATGATCATTTATGGAGGTTTTCTAGCCTACGCTCAAAAAGATTTAAAAACCCTCATCGCTTATAGCTCGTTCTCGCACATGGGAGTCGTGGTGCTTGGGGTTTTTTCTTTCAATGTTGAAGGGATTTCAGGGGCGGTGTTTATGATGTTTGCGCATGGTATTATCGTCATGGGATTGTTTTTGCTCGCTGGTATCTTGGAAGAGCGTACTAGTAGTTTAGAAATCGCTCGCTTTGGATCGATCGCTAAAAGCGCTCCTGTTTTTGCAGCCTTTTTTATGATCGTTTTAATGGCGAACGTGGGCATGCCTTTAAGCATTGGCTTTGTGGGAGAGTTTTTAAGCTTATTAGGGTTTTTTGCCACTTACCCTCTTTTGGCTATCATTGCCGGAACAAGCATCATTCTCTCAGCGGTTTACATGCTCACTTCATATAAAGATGTCTTCTTTGGTAATTTGAAAGCCGGGAACAATCAAATCAGCGTGTTTGAAGATTTGAACGCTCGTGAGGTAGGGGTTTTGAGCGTGATTTTAGCTTTGATCTTAATTTTAGGGATTTATCCTAAAATACTTTTAAAACCGATTGAGCAAGGCTCTAAACAGCTTTTAGAGATGATAGAAATCCGCTCGCTCCCTTTTTTAGGTTCATTGGATACTAAGATAAAAGAGGTCTCTTATGTTAATAGATAGTCTCCATATCTCTTTTGATAGCTTTAATTTTGAGAGCGTTTTACCCATGCTGGTGTTGGTGTGTGGGGGGATTTTCACGCTCCTAATCAACGCTTTCACTTCCAGGTTTTCACGCAATTTGAATGTGTTTTTATGCATGCTCTTTTTGGTTTTGGATTTTTTGGTGGTTTTAGGGTTAGAAGAACAAGAAAACGCCTTTTTTGGGTTTTTGAGCTTGGATACTCTCTCGCTCATCTCTCAAAGCATTGTCTTGATTTCAGCCTTTTTGCTCATTTTCTTAGCCCTTTCAAAAGAGCGCTTCAACGAATTTCAAACCGCTGAATTTTATTCCTTATACTTGTTTATTGTTGCTGGCTTTCAGTTCATGGTTTCAAGCAACCATTTATTGTTAATCCTTATTGGGTTAGAAACAGCGTCCTTACCCCTTTGCGTGTTAATGGCGTTGAGCGATAAACACTACGGCTTGGAAGCAGGGATCAAGTATTTCACTATGGGGGCGATGGCGAGCGCGTTTTTTGCTATGGGGGCTATGGCTTTTTACTTGCTCACAGGGAGCTTGAATCTTGAAGTCATTAGCCTATACTTGCACACTGAGGGCGTTACAAACCCCATGCTCTTTGCGATGGGTGCTATTTTTTTGATTGGAGCGATTGGCTTTAAGGTTTCTTTAGTGCCTTTCCATACATGGATGCCTGATGTGTATGAGGGCAATAACCCAGTCTTTGCGAGCTATATTTCCATTGTGCCTAAAATCGCTGGCTTTGTGGTAGCGACTCGCCTTTTTGGGGCGTTTATAGACACTCATACCGCTTGGGTAGAAGACATTTTTTATGTTTTGATCCTTATGACTATCACCATCCCTAATTTCATTGCTTTATGGCAAGAAGATGTCAAAAGGATGCTCGCTTATAGTTCTATTTCGCATTCTGGGTTCGCTTTAGCGTGCGTGTTTATCCACACTGAAGATAGCCAACAAGCGATGTTTGTTTATTGGTTCATGTTCGCCTTCACTTACATTGGGGCTTTTGGCCTTTTATGGCTCTTAAAAAGCCGGGAAAAAACATGGGATGAACGCTACGATCACCCCTATTCTAAATTCAACGGCCTTATCAAAACCCACCCCTTAGTGGCGATCTTGGGCGCTATTTTTGTTTTTGGGCTTGCAGGGATCCCGCCTTTTAGCGTGTTTTGGGGGAAATTTTTAGCCGTTGAAAGCGCGTTAGAGAGCAATCACATTCTTTTAGCGGTGGTGATGTTAGTTAATAGCGCGGTGGCTGCGTTTTATTATTTCCGTTGGCTCGTGGCGATGTTTTTCAATAAGCCCTTACAAAGCTACGCTCAAAACGATATTTACACCCAAAACGCTACCATGCCCATTTATGCGGTCATTATTGCCATGGCGTTAGCGTGCTTGTTCTCTGTTTTTATGATGCGAGGGCTTTTAGAGTTTGTGGCTTAAGTCAAAAATCTTTCTTTTAATGGGCTTGCTCTCCCATTCGCTCAACGCCTTAAGCCTCACGCTCACGCAAGGCAAAGAAGGGGGGGAAGATTTTTCGGTTTTAACCTTACGACACAATAAGGCGTTTTCTTGTTTTTATACCAATGAAAAACCGCCAAGCGGGATTGAAGCCTCTCTATCCATTATACACGCTAAACGCCCCATAGAATGCGTGATAGACTCCATCCCTAAAGAGGGTTTTACCCCTTTAGAAAACGCTTTTTTCAATATCACCTATTCCATGCACCAACAACAATTCATTTTACACATCAAGCCCAAAGTGATGCGAAGACTCACCCTTTTTTCTTTTGATAGGGATTATAAAAAAGCGATCCCCCTTTTTGTGGAAAACGATCCTAAAGCCAAAATGTGGCAAATCATAGGCTATGATCAAAATATCCCTTTTTTGAGCGAAAAAGACAACGCTCAAAAAGGCTTGAATTTCCCCATTGTCATTAAAGACGCTCAAACCCCTATCATTCAAGAACTGGATGTGAATAACAAACCCCTACTCACCACAAAGGGCTATGATTTAAACGCTTATTTAGAGGCTAAAAAACAAATGGATTCGCAAGCCTATTTTGACGCTCTACGCACGATCAGCCGTGCATTTAAAAACTACCCTCAAACGATGTTTAAAAAAGATCTGTATTTGTTAGAAATTATCGCATTAGGCCAATTAGGCATTAAAAAATCCTTACTCATAGATATTGGCACCAAGTGGATTAAAAATTACCCGACTGACCCCAATATCCCTGAAGCGCTATACTATGTCGCCAAAGCTTTAGATGAAAATAATAATTACAAACAAGCCGTGCGCTATTACAAACGCATTCTTTTAGAATACAAAAACTCCCGCTACGCTCCTTTAGCCCAAATGCGTTTAGCCATTGAAGCGGCTAACGCTTCTAATTTGAGCAGCGCTAGCATGCTTTTCAAAGAAGCTTTTTCTAACGCCAAAGACAAAGAGAGCGCGAGTGAAATCGCGCTTAATTGGGCTGAAGCAGAGATAAACTATCAAAACTTTAATAACGCTAAATACCTCATTGATAAGGTGGTTCAATCCAACCCTGATTATATTTCTAAACACAGCGAATCAGCCCTAGACTTGCTCAAGTTATTGAAAAAAAACCAGATGAATGCAAGCGCGATTGAGATCGCTCACTTGCTTCTCAATCAAGATGATGATCTGAAAGCTAAAGAGCAAGCGCTTTATGATTTAGGGGCGTTGTATGCAAGGATCAAGGACTTTAAGAACGCCCACCTTTACAATCTGCAATATTTACAAGACCATGCGGAATTAGATAAAGCTTCTGTCGTTAGGGCGCGCGATGAAAAAGCCCTTTTTTCCATGGAGGGGAACACGCAAGAAAAAATCGCCCATTATGATAAAATCATTCAAAATTTCCCTAATTCTAATGAAGCCCAAAAAGCTTTAGAATTGAAAGCCCAACTCTTGTTTGAAAATAAACGCTATGCTGAAGTGTTAGGCATGCAAAAAAATTTGCCTAAAGATTCTCCTTTGATCCAAAAAACGCTCAATGTCCTTGCTAAAACCCCATTAGAAAATCATCGTTGCGAAGAAGCCTTAAAATACTTATCCCAGATCACCGCCTTTGAATTTACCCCCAAAGAAGAAATCCAAGCCTTTGATTGCTTGTATTTCGCATCGCTCAAAGAAAAAGCGCAAATCATTGCCCTAAACGCTTTAAAAACAGCTAAAACCCCTAGCGAAAAATTGGTATGGCTTTATCGTTTGGGGCGCAATTACTACCGCTTAGGGGATTTTAAAAATTCCACTCTGGCTTCTAAAGACGCTTTAACTCTCGCTCAAAGCTTAAACAAAAAAGAATTTTATGATATTGCTTTTGTTTTATTTTCAGATTACATGCAAAACAATGAAAAAGAATTGGCCCTCAATTTGTATGCGTTTTTAGAAAAGCATTTCAAAGACGATAAACGCATGGCGTTGGTTTATTTTAAATTGCTAGAGAATGAAAAAGATCCTAAAAGCGTCAAAATTTATGCCACAAGCTTGCTCAAACTCCAAGACGCTTACAAGGACTATTCTTACACGCCTTTTAGCGAATTCGCTCTCATTGACGCTTACAGAACCACCAAAGACTATTCAAAAGCGTTAGAAACGCTAGACAAACTCTTAAACCGCAGGCTTTCTTTAGAAGATCACCAAAAAGCCTTATACTTGCAATCTAGCCTACTGGATTTAACCAATCAAAAAGCAAAATCTAGAGCCAGTTTAGAAAAATGCGTTCAGTTAAAACAAAAAGATCAAACAAACGCATGGCAAAATTTATGCGAACAGGGTTTAAATTTATTCAAAAACAAGGAGTCATGAATGGACATTAGCATTTTTAGAGAATACGACATTAGGGGCATTTACCCCACCACTTTAGATGAAAATACGGCTTTTAGTATCGGCGTGGAGTTGGGGAAAATCATGCGAGAATACGATAAAAGCGTGTTTGTAGGGCATGACGCAAGGGTGCATGGGCGCTTTTTGTTTGAAGCTTTGAGCGCGGGGCTGCAATCAAGCGGCTTGAAAGTGTATGATTTAGGGCTAATCCCCACACCGGTAGCGTATTTTGCGGCCTTTAATGGAATCAATGGTATTCAATGCCCTAATTCCATCATGATCACTGGCTCTCACAACCCCAAAGAATACAACGGCTTTAAAATCACGCTCAACCAAAACCCGTTTTATGGCAAGGACATTCAGGCTTTAAAAGACACGCTTTTAAACGCAAAGCATGAAATAAAACCCCTAAAAGAAACACCAGAGAAAGTCAATGCCCTAGAAGCGTATCAGCGCTATTTGATCAAGGACTTTAAGCATTTAAAAAATCTTAAATACAAAATCGCTCTGGATTTTGGCAATGGCGTGGGAGCGTTAGGCTTAGAACCTATTTTAAAGGCTTTGAACATTGATTTTAGCAGCCTTTATAGCGATCCTGATGGGAATTTCCCTAACCACCACCCAGACCCCAGCGAAGCGAAAAACTTAAAAGATTTAGAAAAACACATGCAAGAAAACGCTATTTTAATAGGCTTTGCTTTTGATGGCGATGCGGATAGGATCGCGATGCTAAGCTCTCATCATATTTATGCGGGCGATGAATTAGCGATTTTATTCGCTAAACGCTTGCATGCTCAAGGTATCACCCCCTTTGTGATCGGCGAAGTCAAATGCTCTCAAGTGATGTATAACACGATTAATACCTTTGGCAAGACGCTCATGTATAAAACCGGGCATAGCAATTTAAAAATCAAACTCAAAGAAACCAACGCGCATTTTGCGGCTGAAATGAGCGGGCATATCTTTTTTAAAGAGCGCTATTTTGGCTATGATGACGCTCTTTATGCATGCTTAAGGGCTTTAGAATTATTGCTCGAACAAACCCCAAGCGATTTGGAAAACACCATCAAAAACCTCCCCTATTCCTACACCACGCCTGAAGAAAAAATCGCCGTGAGCGAAGAAGAAAAATTTGAAATCATTCATAACTTACAAAAAGCGCTTAAAAACCCGCCAAGTCATTTCCCTAAAATCAAAGAAATCATCAGCATTGATGGCGTGAGGGTGGTTTTTGAACATGGTTTTGGGCTCATTCGCGCAAGCAACACCACCCCCTATTTAGTCAGCCGCTTTGAAGGCAAGGATGAAACAACAGCGTTAGAATATAAAAGAGCGTTGCTCAATTTATTAGAAAAACTTTAAAATAGAGCTTGGGATAATCTCATTTCATATCCCTTGCTCTTAAAGATATTAGATCAATTAAACAAGTTGCTTTTTAAAACCACATATAAAATCATAAGATCTCAAATTTTTTGCACTCTATTTAAGCTAAGCCTAAGCCTATTATAATGAAAAGTTTTAAATCAATCATAAAGGATTTTTATGAATACAAATAATCATAACAATGAGAAAAAGAACACTATTACTCGTAGGATGAAAATCGCTCACAATAGTCTTCCGGAAACAGACATGAAAGCCCACATGAAACCGAAGTGGCGCAAACTAGCTAACATAAGATCTGAAATGCTTGTAGAAAAGAAAAAACAACTTGAAGAAAGAGGTATTCAACTTGAAATAAAAGAAAAAAGCGAGGCGCAAGAACGAGAATTTTTTACACAAGAACGAGAATCTTTTAAGAGAGAAAAAGAATCTGTTGAAAGAGAAAAGAAACTTATGGAAGAAGAATTTCAAGTTCAAAGAGAACTTCTAAAAATCTATTATGGTTACCCAACACAAAAAAATAAACCTGGAATTAAATATGATGACACAATAGACATAGAACCCGAAGACGAAAAGGACTAAACAATCAATAGTTCTGCGATTTTAGCCGCTATCAACCACACTACAAGGCTACTTTTATATTGTTGTTAGGCTTATGGCGGTATTTTCTACGCTAACGCCATAACGCGCATATAATAAAGATAATTTTTAGTCTTTTGATGCAACAAAGCCTAAAAGTCTTAAAAAATCATTCCTCCTACAAACCCCTTAATTTTTTCTAGCATGGCGTTTTCATTGTTTAAATTTTCTTCTATGATTTTGACTAACGCTGAGCCGCAAATCACGCCATCAGTGCCCATGCCTTTAGCGTTTGTGATGTGTTCTTTTTTAGAAATGCCAAAGCCCAGTAAGGCTGGGGTGGGGCTAAAGGTTTTTAAGGTTTTGATGATCGTGCTTGCATCGTTCTCTAGAGCATGGCTTATCCCTGTAACCCCACTCCTGGCTAAAGTGTAGATATAGCCTTGCGAATGCGTAGCGACTTGTTCTAAATCTTTAACGCTCGCATTAGGGCTAGCGATAAAGATTTGCTTGATTTGGTGTTTTTGAGCGGATTTGATGACCAATTCTTTTTCTATTAGGGGCATGTCCGCTATTAAAACGCTATCCACGCCACATTCTTTAGCTTGAGCGTAAAAACCATCAACGCCATAAGAAAAAATTAAATTCGCATACGCTAAAAGCCCTATGGGAATATCATGGTTGTAACCTCTAATCTTTTTTAAAAGCTGGAAATTTTTAGCCATGCTAGCGTGTTTTAACGCTCTTAAATGGCTCGCTTGTATGGTAACGCCATCCGCCACAGGATCAGAGAAAGCAAGACCCAATTCTAAAGCGCTCACCCCGCTAGCCATTAGGGTTTTAATGATTTCAAAACTCAATTCATAATTAGGATCGCCCAAGGTTACAAACGGGATAAACGCCATTTTTTCTTGTTTTTTTAAGGTTTCAAACATGTTTTGATACCTCATTTTAAACCCCCTTTTAAAGCGTTATAAACGGTGCTTAAATCCTTATCTCCCCGACCGCTTAAATTCACTACGATAATGCTTTCTTGCGTGCATTTTTGAGCGAGCTTTAAGGCATACGCTAAGGCATGCGAACTCTCTAATGCCGGGATAATGCCTTCTTTTTGGCACAACAAGCTGAAGGCTTCTAGCGCTTCGGCATCGCTTGCGCTCTCATAAACCGCACGCCCAATCTCTTTTAAATAGCTGTGTTCTGGACCTACCCCTGGATAATCAAGCCCAGCACTAATGCTGTGGCTTTCTGCAATCTGGCCTTCATCATCTTGTAAAAGATAGGTTTTATTCCCATGCAAAATCCCCACACGCCCCTTATTCAAAGTCGCCCCATGCTTGTTAGTCTCTAGCCCTAAACCGGCTGGCTCTACGCCTATGAGTTTGACCTCTTTATCGTTTAAAAACGCGCTGAATATCCCTATAGCGTTAGACCCCCCTCCAACGCATGCGATCACATAATCAGGCAAGCGGTTTTCTTTTTCTAAAATTTGGCTTTTAACCTCATCGCCTATCATTTTTTGAAAGGTTTTAACCATTGTGGGGTAAGGGTGCGGCCCGGCGGCTGTGCCTAGCAAATAGTGCGTGTTCTTGTAACTGCTCGCCCAATCTCTCAAGGCCTCATTCACGGCGTCTTTAAGCGTCGCACTCCCTGAATTGACTTCTCTCACTTCAGCGCCCAATAAGCGCATTCTAAAAACATTCATTTCCTGGCGCTTGATATCTTTAGATCCCATAAAAATCACGCATTTTAAGTTCAATAACGCGCAAGCGATAGCCGTTGCAACGCCATGCTGCCCAGCACCCGTTTCAGCAATAATCCTTGTTTTACCCATTTTTTTCGCTAAAAGGGCTTGCCCTAAGGCCTGATTAGTCTTATGCGCCCCGCCATGGATTAAATCCTCTCGTTTGAGATAAAGCTTAACTTTAGGGTTAGAAACGATATTTTGACACAAGGTTAAAGGGCTAGGACGGCCCACAAAATCTTTTAAAAGATGGAAATATTCTTTTTGGAATTTTTCATCTTTCAAACACGCATCAAACGCCTGTTCTAACTCTCTTAATGCAGGCACTAACAACTCCGAAACAAAACTCCCTCCAAACTCCCCAAAATACGCTTTTTGATTCATTTAATACTCTCTTAAAATTCGGGCTAAGCGCTTGATTTTATCCTTATTTTTAATCCCGGGGCTTATTTCTAAACCGGAATTGAAATCCAAGCCCAATGCTTTAATTTTCAAGGCTTTTTGAATATTATCCAAATTAAGCCCCCCAGCTAACATGAAAGGCGTTTTGACATTTTCTAAAATACCCCAATCAAAACTCACGCCATTGCCTCCCATTTTATCCCCTTTAGTGTCGTATAAGATTAGAGAGGCCTCTTTAGTTTTAGGCACTAAATCTTTAGCGTTCATCACGCTTATTACTTGCCAGATCGCGCAAGTTTTAGGGAGCGATTTTTTTAATTGAGCGATTTTTTTAGGCGAATAGCCATAAAGCTGCACCGCTTTTAAATCAAGTTTTTGAGCGATTTTTGCGATTTTTTTAATTTTATCTTTCACAAACACGCCCACAAAATCCAATTTTTTAACCGCTTTTGTGATTTTTAGGGCTTTTTTAGGCTTGATGTATCTGGGCGAAGATTTTTCAAAAATCAAGCCCCCATAAATAAAATGGTTTTTATAAACGGCTTTAGCGTCTTTAATCCTTGTAAGCCCGCACACTTTATTTTCGCCTAAAATCAATTTAATACACGCTTTTTTCAAATCCTTTTCTTTCATTAAAGAGCTGCCCACCAAAAAGCCATTCACATAAGGGGCTAGGGCTTTGATTTGCACATGCGAATGAATACCAGACTCGCTCACCACGAGCGCGTCTTTAGGCAAAAAGGGGCGTAATTTGAGCGTGTGAAAAATATCGGTTTTTAAGGTGTGTAAATCCCTGTTATTGATGCCTATAATGTCGTATTGGAGTTTGAGCAAGCGCTCAATTTCTTGCTTGTTGGAAACTTCAGTTAACACGCTCATGTTTAAGGATTTGGCGAGATTGAAAAGCTCTAAATAATTTTTATCATCTAACGCGCTTAACATTAAAAGCACCGCATTAGCCCCCATAACCCTAGCGAGTTTGATTTGAAAAGCATCAATGATAAAATCTTTACACAAAATGGGCTTAGTGGAATGCTGCGAAACGATCTTAATGTTTTCATAAGAGCCTAAAAAATATTTAGAATCAGCTAAAACCGAAATGCAAGAGGCAAATTTTTCATAAGTCTTGGCTATTTTCAACAAGTCAAAATCTTTTCTTATTAAACCTTTAGAGGGCGATGCTTTTTTGCATTCTAAAATAAAGTTGGTTTTTTTTTCTAGTAACGCTTTTTTAAAATCCCTGTCGCTTGGGGTTATGTTTGCGGGCAAGGTGTGGTTTTTTTTGAGCATAGAGACTTCTAGGAGTTTGTCTTTAAGGATGTTTTCTAACACGCTAGGCATGGCTTAACCTTATGATTTTTTGTAAATGCGCATAAGGTGCTTTGGTTTTTAAATGCTCTAAAGTCATGCCCACGCCCTCTTTTAAATCTTTAGCCCTATGGCTCAAATACAACAAACTCGCCACATTCGCCACAACCACCATTGTATGCGAATCCTTGCCTTTATTTTCTAAAATATCTAAGCACGCTTGAGCACTTTCTTTGGCGTTTTTAATCTGCAATTCTTTCAAATCATAGGGGGGTAAATCAAAATCTTTAGCGCTCAAGTCATACTCTAAAATTTCGTTATTTTTCAATTCACATGCATGCGTAATGTCATGCAACACGATTTCATCTGTGCCTCCTCCATTAACCACCATCGCCCTTTTAATGCCCAAAGCCTTTAACGCTAGCACCATGGTCTTACACAAGGATTTGTCATACACGCCTAAAAGCTGGATTTTGGGCCTTAAGGGGTTGATTAAAGGCCCTAAGCAATTAAAAATCGTTTTAGTGAAAAGCTCTTTTCTTAAAGGGGCGGATTTTTTAAAACTTTGATGGTATAAAGGCGCGAATAAAAACCCAAAATGCGTTTGTTTGAAGCAATTCTCTAACTGCGTGGGGTTCATTTCAATATTCACGCCTAAATTTTCTAACAAATCTGCGCTCCCGCTATGGCTGGAAACGCTCCTTGATCCGTGTTTGGCCATAGATAATCCCATAGAGCTGGCAATGAGCGCAGCAATCGTGCTAATATTGATCGTTTTTAACCCATCGCCCCCTGTGCCGCAATTGTCTATTAAATCCAATCCGCTGTTAAAAGGCTTAGGGGCATGCTCTAAAAGCGTGGTTGCAGCAACGCTAATCTCCTTAAAGCTCTCGCCCTTGATTTTTAAAGCACACAAAATGGCCCCAAGTTGCGCTGGGCTTACTTTTTCGTGGATAATGAGAGTGAATAACTTTTTGACTTCTTCATCGTTCAAGTCTTTTTGATGATACAGAGCGTTTAAAATCTCTTTCATGATAACCCTCTTAAAAACCCCACGCTTTGCTCTAATAACGCCCTCCCTTGTAAAGTCATGATGCTTTCAGGGTGGAATTGATAGGCTAAGATTTTATCTTCTTCATTGACAATAGCCATAGGGATATTGTCATGCTCAGCGATCACTTCTAAATTTTTAGGCAACCCGCTCGCCATTAAAGAATGGTAACGCCCCACCACCATGCTTTCCCCTAAACCTTTAAAAACGGCATGCTTTTTGAGCACAATAGTCGTCGCTTTGCCATGCACGATTTCTTTACTCCTTATGATTTTAGCCCCATAGCTTTGCGCTAAAGCTTGTAAGCCTAAACAAATCCCTAAAATGGGGAATTTCTTTTTAGCCATTTCAATGATTTTTAAAAGATTGCCTGAACTATTAGGGTTACCAGGCCCGGGTGAGATGAACAATAAAGGGGTTTTTGATTCTTCATGCATTAAGCCCATGAGATAACTCGGATCAATATCGTTTTGATAAACGGCCACTTCATAACCCAAACACTCTAATTCATACACCAAATTATAAGAGAAAGAATCAAAATTATCTATAAAAAAGATTTTCATAAGCTTGTTTTCCTGATCGCATCAATAAGGGCTTGCGCTTTGGCTCTTGTTTCATTCGCTTCGTTTTGCGGCACGCTGTCTAACACGATACCGGCTCCTGCTTGGATCACTGCCCTATTGTTTTTAACAAAACATGAACGGATAGTGATGCAAGAATCCATAGAACCCTCGCTGTTTAAATACCCCACGCTCCCCCCATAAGAGCCTCTCCTTTGCTTTTCTAATTGGTAAATGAGCCTGATCGCAGAGATTTTAGGCGCTCCGCTGAGCGTGCCGGCGTTCATAAAGCTCCTGTAAGCATGCAAACTATCGCACCCTTTTTTCAATTCCCCCACAACCCTTGAGACTAAATGCATGACATTGGAATATTTATCCACTTTTAAAAGCTTATCGCAATAGCGCTTTTTTGAAACTCTGGCCATGTCGTTTCTGGCTAAATCCACTAGCATGATGTGTTCAGCCCTTTCTTTATAGTCGTGTTGCAAATCAAATTCCATTTTACTATCCAAATCGTAATCAATGTTCCCTTGTTTGTCCTTACCCCTTAAACGAGTGCCAGCAATGGGATAAATTTCAGCCGTATTCGTTAAGGCGTTGTATTTTAAGGCACTCTCAGGGCTTGCCCCAAAAAGAATAAAATCGCTGTCTTTGATATAGAACATATAAGGGCTAGGGTTAGTTAGTTTTAAATGGTAATACGCGCTCAAACCCTCCAAACACTCCATGTAAAAGCTGCGCGACAACACCGCTTGAAAGATCTCGCCTTTTTTGATTTCTTCTTGTAAGGACAGCACCCTTTTTTCAAACTCGCTATCATCACAACTAACGCTAACTTCTGTGCTTTGCTTAGCTTTTTTAGGGATAAAATCGCTTTTAATGTTTTTAGCCAACTCTTTTAAGTTTTGTAATTCCTGGGCTATCTCTGTTTTAAAGCGTTCATCAAAACACGCCCCCAAGATTTCAGCGCTTTTTTCTTTATGATCTATGATGATCAAATTTTGCGCGACATAAAATATAAAGTCATGCACGGTGTTGTCTTGCGCTTTTAAGTGAGGTAAATCTTCAAAAAAATTGAGCATTTCAAAAGAAAAAACGCCCGCGCTTAAAAGCGTAAAGGGGTGTTTGGGTTTTGTTTTAACGCTTTTAAAAAGCCCCCTTAAAGCGTCAAAAGGGCTAGGCTCAAAGAGTTTTAAAAACTCATCTTGCGTTTTTTTATTTTTGGTGTAGGTTAAAATTAGGGCATTGTCTTGTATAGACGTTTTAAAAAACGCGCTCAGTTTTTGCAAAAACGCTCCGCCATTAGGCGTTAAGCTAGTGATGGTTACGATATTGTGGTTGCAAATTAGCTTCAAACAGGCTTTAGCCATTAAAAGGGATTTGGTGTGCGCTTTGCTCTCAATCTCAGCACTTTCAAAAAGCAAGGTGTGTGGTTGCTCTAATTTTTCATAAAGAGCTAGGGGATAGGGAATGTAAGGGGCTTTTTCTATGAGACTGATCATCAATTTCTTTACGCTAAAAATGAACTCGTATTTTACAAGAAATAGATAAATGGGCAATAAATTAATAGCTTTTATAGAGTCTGCAAGGGCTAATCTAACTTAAACTCAAATTGGATTTTTCAAGGATCAATTTATGAGAAAATTAGAAATTTTAATTAGGAATGCGAAAAACCACTTTAATCAGA
>NZ_MTWR01000049.1:0-14790 GCF_001998165.1 Helicobacter pylori
AAGTTACCCCCCCCCCCCAATCCCACACAAGATACGCAACAAGACTTTATTATTGAAACGCAACAAGAACTATCTGATCCTTGCAAAATAGCGCCCCAAAAAACCTCTTTTAATCCAGTGGTTTTTAAAAAAATTAAAAGAAAGCTCAACCGCTTCATTGGAAATATTTTAGCTCGGACAGAAGTGTATAAGAAACTCACAGGAAAATACGATGATCTCACCACAAAATACGATGATCTCACCACAAAATACGATGATCTCACCACAAAATACGATGATCTCACCACAAAATACGAATCCTTATTGGCAAAAGAGGTAAACATCAAAGAGACTTTTTGGGAATCTCGTGCTGATAATGAAAAAGAAGCACTATTTTTAGAGCATTTTTACCTCACCAGCGTGTATGTGGCTACTACGGCAGGCTACTATATCACGCCTAAGGGCGCTAAAACCTTTATAGAAGCCACGGAGCGTTTTAAAATCATAGAGCCGGTGGATATGTTTATGAACAATCCCACTTACCATGATGTTGCTAATCTAACTTATTTGCCTTGCCCTATTTCTTTAAACAAGCATGCTTTCAATAGCACCATTCAAAATGCAAAAAAGCCTGACATTTCATTAAAACCCCCTAGAAAATCCTATTTTGATAATCTTTTTTACCATAAATTTAACGCTCAAAAGTGCTTAAAAGCCTTTCACAAATACAGCAAACAATACGCTCCTTTAAAAACCCCTAAAGAGGTTTAAAAAGAGCGGGCTTTATGTTAGAATAAGTCTTTTTATTCAAAGGAGATTGCAATGAATTTAGACCAATTAGAAGTGAGCCATGACGCTGATTCTTTGTGCGTGGTGATTGAAATATCCAAGCATTCTAATATCAAATATGAATTGGATAAAGAAAGCGGGGCTTTAATGGTGGATAGGGTGCTTTATGGGGCGCAAAATTACCCCGCAAATTACGGCTTTGTGCCTAACACTTTAGGATCTGATGGCGACCCTGTAGATGCACTGGTTTTAAGCGATGTGGCTTTTCAGGCCGGGAGCGTAGTGAAAGCGCGCTTGGTTGGGGTGTTGAACATGGAAGATGAAAGCGGGATGGATGAAAAATTACTCGCTCTACCCATAGATAAGATCGATCCCACGCATTCCTATGTCAAAGATATTGATGATTTATCCAAACACACTTTGGATAAAATCAAACATTTTTTTGAAACTTACAAGGATTTAGAGCCTAATAAATGGGTGAAAGTCAAGGGGTTTGAAAACAAAGAGAGCGCGATTAAAGTTTTAGAAAAAGCCATAAAAGCCTATCAAGGCTAAAGATTTAAGGGTTTTGGCTCAATTAAGCGATAATCCCTTTTTAACGCTCTTTTAAAAGGCTTTGTCCTCATTGGGCGTTGGTGTGAAATAGGGTAGTTTAAAGCGGATTTTTGTATTCCCCATAAAAAGCGCCAAAAACTACAATTTAACGATTTTAACCCCACTGCCGCCTAAATTAATGGGAGCGTCGCTAAAGCTCACCACTTTAGGGTGGTTTTTTAAAAATTCTTTCACAAACTTTTCTAAAATCCCGCTCCCTTTGCCATGGCAAATAAGTACTTCTTCAAAGCCCCCTAAAAGCGCGTCGTTTAAAAAAGCGTCTAATAAATCCAAGGCTTCTTCGCTGCGTTGCCCTCTTAAATCAAGGTGCAAGCTCGCCTTTTTGGGTTTAGGAATGATGGTTTTAGTGGGTTTGAATTTGTTTTTAGAGGGTTTGAATTTGTTTTTAGAGGGTTTTTGGATTTGTTTCAACCAACTCCCATGCGCTTTTAAACGCATGCCAAGCTCGGTTTCTATCAAATAATAACCCTTATCTAAAATTTGTGCTATCAGCACGCTTTCATTTTTGTAACGCGCTTTTTCGTTAATTTGAAAGCTTGTTATCGTTTGGGGGATCTCATGGTTTGTTTTATACTTGTTTAAAATCTCGTTCGCCTTATGGATTTCTTTATGCATGGAGCTGGTATCTTTTGAAGCGACTTCGCTTTTTAAGATATTTAGGGCTTGTTGGTAGGATTTTTCCAATTCCAATTTTTTATGGTGAAAGATTTCTTTTTGTTTTTCCATTTCTAAAAGCCATGCGTTTTTTAAATCTTCTTGCTCTTTTAAAGCGTTCTCTAATCTTTCATTTTTTTGTTTCAATTCCCTTTCTAACGCGCTGGAATTCTCAATCAAAACATTCAATTTTTCCTTATCTTCGCCATAGAAGGCTTTCGCTTTTTCAATCAAAAAATGCGGCACGCCATAGCGCAAAGCGGTTTCAAACGCGTAGCTTTTGCCAATAACCCCTTTTAAAAAAGTGTAAGTGGGCCGTTCTTTTTCTTCATCATAAAGAGCGGCTAGTAATTCCACTTCCTTGTTTTCTGCCATTAACACGCTCAAGCGTTTGTGGTGCGTGGTGATAACGATTTGGTTGTTTTGCTTAAGCAATTTTTCCAACAGGGTTTTATACAAACTGCTCGCTTCATCAGCGTCAGTCCCTAGCTCAATTTCATCAACGCCTAAAAGCATGTTTTCTTTGGATAAAAGAGCGCTAAATTGCTTCATTCTGCCGGCAAAAGTAGAGATATTGTTCGCGCTGTTTTGAGGGTCATTGATAATGGCGTGGATTTCTTTAAAATAGGGGATAATGGAATGATGGGCGTTGATTTTCATAGGAATGAGATGTTTGCTTAAAAAAGCCGCGCTTAAAAGCGATTTTAAGAGCATGGTTTTCCCGCCCGCATTCACGCCGGTAACAGCGAGCATGGATTTTTCAAACTTCAAATTTAAGGGCTTTGGCTCTTTTAAAATGGGGTGCGAAAAGTTTTCTAAAATTATTTTTTTTTGAGTAAAGCTTGGCATGACAAATTCTAAATTGTAGGCTTTAGCGAAATTAAGCCGGGCTTGCAAGCTGTCTAAAAAATCAAATTCTTTAAAAAGGAATTTTAAAAATAAAAGGTGTTTTTGCAAGCTACGGCTTAGAGTTTGACATATTTCAACAATACAGCAATCTATTTCATTACCAATTTGGGCGATTTTTTGGGCGATTTTTTGCGCGCTTTCAGGCAAAAGATAGAAATAGCCATTAGCACTCCTTTCTAGCACAACGCCTTTAATCGCGCTAGAAAACCCACTTTTCAATAAAAGGCATTCGTAACCATGCTTAAGGTGGCTTTGCGTATCCACTAAATAAGGGGCAAGCTCTTTAGAGCGGGCGTAATGATGAATGATTTTTACACTCTCTTTTTTAAGGCGGTTCAAGCTTTCATTCAAAGCGTCTAGGGTAGCGTTAGCCCCTTGTTTGATTTTGCCTTCATCATCCAATAAAGCGAGTAGATCATTAAAAAAAGGGGGCATGACAATAGCGTTAAGGCGTTCATGAAATTTTAAATGCGTGAAAGTTTTAAAAGCGTTTTGTAAAACGACAATGTAGTGCAATCGTTTGACAATCTCAAAAATTTCATCTAAATGGAGCGTCCCTAATTTGGTGAGTTTGACAACAATAAGATCGCTTTCTTTCACGCTTTTGGGGGCAGGCAAACCGATCGCATCCACTTCATTTAAATAAGTGAAAGCCTGTTTGAGATCGTTTTCTAAAGCAATAGAATCTCTTTCTTTGGCGAAAAAGGTTTTAAAAAGAGCGATAAACTCTTTTAAATCCAGGCTTTCTTCTAGGGGTTTGGGTGGGGTATTATTATTATTCATCATTAGGGTTGGATTAAGGGATCTTTTTGGAGCGTCTGACAAGAATCCAAATCCACAAGAACGTCTTTCATAGGGGTTTGTTTTTTGCCTAAAAAGCTTAAAGTCCCGCTCACTAAATTAAAGGTTTGGTTATTGACTTTAATGCCTTTACACAACAAGGTTTCCCCCCTTAAAAATGCTCTTTGCAAAGCGATTTCTTGTTGGTTTTGTTGGTTTTGTTTGTAAGTATAAACGCTGATGCTTGCCCCTATAATCCCTACGATTAAAAAAGCTACAAGTTTTTGTTTGGGGCTTACTAAACCAAAATCCCTTAAAACTAAAAACAATAAAACCAGCGTTAAAAATAAAACAACCGCTGCACCCATTACATTTCGCCTCTCAATTGATAGGTAATATCCCCCGCTCCAAAGCCTATCACAAAGCCTTTTTCAATCGTTTCTACCACATCATCATTGACTAACAGCTCTAAAAAATCCCCCTTTTTACGCACCCTGTCTATAAAGGTGGGGTTATAATGCTTAAAATGGGCTTTCAAATCAATGTCTCTTTTGACTTCACTCGCGCTATAAACGGGTAAAATGATCAATCTGTCGCAATGCTCTAAAAAACATTTTTTAAATTCTTCTAAATTATCCATTAAGCGAGAATATTTGTGTGCTTGCCAGATCACAATAATTTTTTCTTGCGTGTTCAATAAGTTAGCATAAATCCTAGCGCTTTTTAAAGTGGCGTTAATTTCAGTAGGGTGGTGGGCGTAATCATCAATGAGAATGAGTGCGTTTTTTTGCAAAATATCAAAGCGTTTTTTAATGCCTTTAAAATTCAATAAATTATTTCTAATTTCTTCTAAATGCAATTCATCTAAAGCGCTTAAAATCGCTAAACTCGCATTCGTAGCGTTGTGTTCGCCTAACCCCCACACCAAAAAAGCCCCCAAATCTTTCAATTCAAATGAAGTGTAAGGCTCGCCGTCTTTTAAAATGTATTGGATATTATAAATGTCTTTTTTTTCTAAAACAATGGCGTCTTTAGAATAGTTTTGTAAAAAAGGATCTTCTTTATAAATCACTCTTTTTTGAGCATGGTCTAAAAAATATTCATAAGCAAAGAAAAAGCGCTCTAAATCGTGATCATAATGCTCCAAATGTTCTGGCTCGGTGTTAGGCACAATCGCGCAAAAAGGGTTGGAAAATAAAAAACTTGAATCGCTCTCATCGGCTTCAAAAACCAAGCTCATATCCGCACTCTCTCGCACATTGGAATCAAACTCTTTAGAATGCGCCCCAATAATCGCTCCAAAAGCGGGGCAAATCGCGCTCAACATGGCCGTGATACTGCTCTTTCCATGAGCCCCGCACACGCTAAAAACGCGCTTGTCTTTAAGGATAGAATACAAAGCGTCTTTACGAGACAAAATAGGGATTTCTAATTCCTTAGCCCTTTGTATTTCGGTATTGTCTTCTTTAATAATGGCTGAATGGATAATGACATCTTGATGGTTGATCGCTTTTGGATCATGCGGGATATTAATTTCTACGCCTAAAGCTTTCAAATACTTGACACTAGGGCTTATGGCAATATCAGATCCGCTGATTGTAGCCCCTTGCGCTT
Source organism: Helicobacter pylori (assembly GCF_001998165.1). Taxonomy (GTDB): domain Bacteria; phylum Campylobacterota; class Campylobacteria; order Campylobacterales; family Helicobacteraceae; genus Helicobacter; species Helicobacter pylori_DL. The sequence continues at coordinate 5,341 of NZ_MTWR01000049.1, forward strand.
TAAGGTATTTGGCTAAGCCTGAAATGCCAATCCCCCCTATACCGATAAAATGGATCTTGCAATCTTGCAAGTTTTTGAGTAAAACTTTTGGGGTTTCAAGCATGATTTTCTCGATAAGTTTCTATGATTTCTAAAGGCTTTTCTAAAAGGGGAGTGTCATAGACAAGGGCTAAACGCACGTAGTCAGCGCCGATACGATTACGCCCTAAATACAAAGCCGGTAAGGTGGTAATGCCTTCGTTTTGATAAAGTCTTTTGGCAAAATTTTCGCCATTTTTAACGGGCAGATACGCATAAAAACTATAAGGATAAATGAGCGTGTTTTTAAAGATTTTTCGCGCCAATTTCAAATTATTCGCATAAATATTGCGGAAAAATTCTGCATGCCTATCATCTAGCCAAGCCGCTTCACTAGCCTTTTGGATCGCATTAGCGCTCGTATAGCCTAAATAGGTACGAAACGCTTTGTATTTTTCTAAAAGGCTACTATCCCCAGCGATAAAACCACTCCTTAGTCCTGGAGCACTAGAGCGTTTGGAGAGCGAATGGATAACCAAAACATTTTTAAACGCTTCATTATCAGCAAGCATGCAAGCTTCTAAAAGCGAAGGGGGAGGCGTATTTTCATAAATTTCACTATAGCATTCATCATTAATTAAAATAAAATCATGTTTTAAAGCGAGTTTGACCCAACTAATCAGCTCTTCTACAGAAAGGGTTCTTCCGGTGGGGTTGTTAGGGGAATTTAAGATCACTAAATCCACTTCTTGCAACTCTTTTTCATTCAAGCTTGGCGTGAAACCATTTTCTTTAGTTAAGGGCATTAAAAGGCTTTTGGCTCTAGCGAATTGGGCTGATCCTTCATAGATTTGATAAAAGGGGTTAGGGTAGGCGATAGTGGGGTTTGGATAGTCAAATAAAACAAAACTAGGGAAATTGAATAACACTTCCCTAGATCCTAGCGTGGAGATGAGTTCGTTTTCTTTCAATTCTATCTTAAAACGGCGTTTAAAAAAACCTCTTTGAGCCTCTCTCAAACCCTCTTCAAACATGCTTTTAGGGTAGATATTGAGCGAATGGGTGTGGCTTTTAAGAGCGTCTTGAATGAATTTGGGCGTTTCAAATCGCGGCTCGCCGATGCCTAAATCTAGCCCCTTTTTTTTAGGGGTGATTTCTTTAAACAAGGCTCTCAATCGTTCAAAAGGATAAGGCTCAAAGGTCATAGGGCTACTTTAATCTTAAAATGGAATAGTTAATCTTACCTAAAATTTAAGCGTTATGGTATGAAACCATTAAGAAAGAGTATAATAGCGCATAAGAATTTAACTGATGAAGGGGTTTAATGCTAGAAAACAGAGTGAAGACCAAGCAAATTTTTATCGGTGGCGTGGCCATAGGGGGTGATGCTCCCATAAGCACGCAAAGCATGACCTTTAGTAAAACCGCTGATATTGAAAGCACTAAAAATCAAATTGACAGATTGAAACTTGCCGGGGCTGATTTAGTGAGGGTGGCGGTGAGTAATGAAAAGGACGCCCTAGCCTTAAAAGAACTGAAAAAAGTGTCCCCTTTGCCTTTAATCGCTGATATTCATTTCCATTATAAATTCGCTCTCATTGCCGCTCAAAGCGTGGATGCGATCAGGATTAACCCCGGAAACATCGGCTCTAAAGACAAAATCAAAGCGGTGGTTGATGCTTGCAAAGAAAAAAACATCCCTATAAGAATTGGCGTGAATGCTGGGAGTTTAGAAAAGCAGTTTGATCAAAAATACGGACCCACCCCAAAAGGCATGGTAGAAAGCGCTTTGTATAACGCCAAACTTTTAGAAGATTTGGATTTTACTGATTTTAAGATTTCTTTAAAAGCGAGCGATGTGATGCGCACCATAGAAGCTTATAGAATGCTACGCCCTCTTGTGATCTATCCTTTCCATCTGGGGGTTACTGAAGCGGGTAATCTTTTTAGCTCCAGTATCAAATCCGCCATGGCTTTAGGGGGGCTTTTAATGGAGGGCATTGGGGATACGATGCGCGTATCCATCACAGGGGAATTAGAAAATGAAATCAAAGTGGCTAGAGCGATTTTACGCCATAGCGGGCGTTTGAAAGAAGGGGTTAATTTGATTTCTTGCCCCACTTGCGGGCGCATTGAAGCCAATTTAGTGGATATGGCGAGCAAGGTAGAAAAACGCCTAAGCCACATTAAAACCCCTTTAGACATTAGCGTGATGGGTTGCGTGGTGAACGCTTTAGGTGAAGCCAAGCATGCAGACATGGCGATCGCTTTTGGGAATCGCAGCGGTTTGATCATTAAAGAGGGTAAAGTCATCCACAAACTGGCTGAAAAGGATTTGTTTGAAACTTTTGTGATAGAAGTAGAAAATTTAGCTAAAGAAAGAGAAAAGAGTTTAAAGGATTAGGCGTGATCAATAAGTTTAAAAATTTTGTGAGCAACTACCAGCAATCTAACCACTATAAAGAGCCTTTAGGTTTTGGCATTGCCAGAGTGGATATTGCCCCTATTTCCAAAAAGATTTTATGCGCCACTTACCCCGTTTTGAACTGGAAAGAGGAAAATCTAGGCTCTTATGCGGTGTTTTGCAACTCGCTTTCTAAAGAAAAAATCCTAAAAAGAAGCGCGAGCGAGTGCGTTATTGAGATTGATGAAAGTTTTGTGTTAAAAGCGTTGGATTTTTATACGCCCTTTTTGAACGAAGCCTATTCCAATAAAATGGCTCATAAAAACATCCAAGTGGTTTTAGAGCTTTTAAAGGCTTTAGAGGAAAATCGTTTGAAAAATAATAATGGGGAGTCTCTTTATCGTTTGGTGATCTTGTTTGAAGATAAGCCTTGCGAGAGCGTGGAGAGTGCGTATATGAAACTTTTAGCGCTTTCTTTAGGGAAAGCCCCTTTGAGGAGTTTGAATTTAGAGGGCATTTTTAACCAGCTTTCTAATGCGGCTTGGAGCGGTAACAAGCCTTATGAATTAGAATGGCTCAGAATGAACGAAGTGGCTTTAAAAATGCGAGGCCATTTCCCTAGCATTGATTTTATAGATAAATTCCCGCGCTATTTGATGCAATTAATCCCTGAATTTGATAATATCCGCTTACTGGATAGCTCAAAAACGCGCTTTGGGGCGTATTTAGGCACCGGTGGTTACACTCAAATGCCTGGGGCGAGTTATGTGAATTTTAACGCAGGGGCTATGGGAGTGTGCATGAATGAGGGGCGTATTTCTTCATCAGTGGTGGTTGGAGCAGGCACTGATATTGGTGGGGGAGCGAGCGTTTTAGGCGTTTTAAGCGGAGGGAATAACAACCCTATTAGCATCGGGAAGAATTGTTTGCTAGGGGCTAATAGCGTTACCGGAATTAGTCTAGGCGATGGCTGTATTGTGGATGCAGGCGTTGCAATACTAGCCGGGAGCGTGATAGAAATTGAAGAAAATGAGTTTAAAAAACTTTTAGAAGTGAATAGCGCTTTAGAAAAGCATGCCAATAATCTTTACAAAGGCAAAGAGCTTTCCGGAAAAAATGGCGTGCATTTTCGTTCCAATAGCCAAAATGGCAAGCTGATCGCTTTTAGGAGCGTGAAAAAAATTGAGTTGAATCAAAACCTGCATTAAGGATTAAAAGAATGCTCAAAAAAAGTTTGTTATTGCTTGTTTTTTTAGTCTTACAGCTTAGCGGCGCTGAAGAAAACAATCAAGCCCCAAAAAACACGCCCCCTGAATTAAACCCCGCTAATACTAAGGGTGCACCAAACCCTAACACCCAGATCACCCCTAAAAACGACAACTCTAACCTGTTAGACAAATTGGGTTCGCCTGAAAACGCTCAAACCGAGCTTTCTGCCGGTATTGATTTGGCTAAAAAGGGCGATTATCAAGGGGCTTTCAAGCTTTTCTCCCAATCGTGCGATAATGGTAATGCGGCCGGGTGTTTTGCAGTGGGAGCGATGTACGCTAATGGGGTAGGGATCCAAACCAACAGACTAAAAGCCGCTCGCTATTATGAAATGGGTTGCAGTGGGGGCGATGCGACCGCTTGCGCGAATCTAGCTCAAATGTATGAAAACAAAAAAAACGCTGATTCAAACGACAAAGAAAACGCTTTGCAATTGTATGCGGTGGCTTGTCAAGGGGGGGATATGCTCGCATGCAATAATTTGGGATGGATGTTTGCTAATGGGAGTGGGGTCCCAAAAGATTATTACAAAGCGATAAGTTATTATAAATTTTCATGCGAAAATGGGAATGATATGGGGTGTTATAATTTGGGCTTGATGTCTAATGTGAATAATATTTATGGTATTGATAAAGCCCAACTCAGTCAAGTGGATTTGAATTATTTGGCTTGTAACGCTGGGGATATGATGGGGTGCGCGAATTTGGGCTGGATTTATGCGAATGGGGATTTAGGGGCTCCTTTGAATAACCACTATGCGGCGAAATATTTCCAAATGGCATGCGATGGGGGGATTTTGGGGAGTTGCAACAATTTAGGCGTGCTGTATCAAAAGGGTTTAGGCGTGCCTCAGGACGATCAAAGGGCTTTGGATTTATTTTCGTATGCGTGCGATAATGGTTTTGAGTCAAGCTGTCGTAATTACGGGAATTTCAAAGAGCATTTATTGCGCGTGAACCCTAATTACGGGCGCTTGTTCATGCCATACAATTCTTATGAGATACCCTAGTAATAGCAATTTTTTAAGGGGATAGGGGGGTATTTTGAAACCATTCTCGCCCCATAACTAAAGCCCCTAAAGATCGCATTTTTAAGAGATTAGTGCTTGCTTTGCGCAAAGCTCTTTTATCTTTTTTGGGATAAATTCAGCCTCAAATTGCGGTTTTTTCAAAAATTTAAGCTATCTTTTTTTTTTTTTTTGATTTAATACTCGGTGCGATTGTAATTTAACTCAAAAGGAAAAGCGATGAAAGCGACACAAAGCACCGTTAACGACTTTTTTGCCTTAACAGGCACGATATTTTCTATCCCTGTATACCAGGGAACTACACTTGGGAAGAAGAAAATTGTGAAAAATTACTGCAAGATATTGTCAGTATTTCACAAAACAAGAAAACGCATTTCATGGGTTCTATCACTTATATTTTGCATCATATTGATGATGAAAAGAGCTTAAGACAACTGCAAGAATTTGTCATCATTGACGGGCAGCAAAGGATTACTACCATCATGCTTTTGCTTAAAATCATAGAGACAAAGATACCAAATGAAGAGATAAAAAAAGAGATTGACGGACTACTCAATCTTTCGGGACAAAAGCTGCGTCTCAAGCCCATTAAAAGCGACAAAGAAGCCTTTGATCTGGTCATGCAAAATCGATCGCATGAAATACAAGGCGTATCACACATCAGGAATAATTATAAATTTTTCACCAAAGAGTTTGACAATTATATCAGCAAAGGGTATCGCATTGAAGAGATTTATGGCGCGTTTTTGCGGCTCAAAATCGTAGTCATAGGCTTAGAGCTAGGCGAAGACGATCCGCAAGTGGTGTTTGAAAGCATTAACGCCACCGGCGTGCAATTAAAAGGGCTGGATCTCATCCGCAACTACCTGATGATGGGGGAAAATTCTGACAGACAGAAACACCTTTATGAGACCTATTGGGTGTCTTTAGAAGATTGGCTTGGCGAAAGGGATTTGAATGATTTCATCAAAACCTATTTGAGAATCTATTTTGAAAAGAAATTAAGTGAGGGAGAGCGTGAAGTGTATTACGCGCTAAAAGCCCACCACAGAGACAATTTCCCTGATAATATACAAGGTCTTATGAGCGATATGCGTGAGTATGGCAGAATCTATCAAATCTTTTTAGACAGAGATCATTATTTTTTACATCGTGGAGACCCGCAACAGTTAGCGAATTTACGCCTGCGTATTAAAGATCTTGTGAAAATCAAATTTGGCGTGGCAAAGCCCTTTATTTTGCGTTGCACCAGAGACTTTGAAGAAGGCAAATTAGATTATGAAAACTTCTGCGAAATTTTGCAAATCCTTACCAGCTACTTCGTGCGCCGGAGCGTGTGTGGGGATCCTGCCCCTGCACTTGCTGAACTTCTTTATTCTTTATACAGACAGCTAGGGGAAGATGTTTCAGCCGATGCATTGAAGCGGTATTTGGGCAAGAGCGTTGGACGAACGGCGTTCCCTAATGACGATAAAATTAAAGCGGCGTTTCTTGTGCGCAACGCTTATTCAGCAAATCAAGTGTGCAAATTCATCCTGCTTGAGATAGAAAAATTAAGTAACGCCGAACCACCAAAAGAAGAGAATTTAGAAGTGGAGCATTTCTACCCTAAAACTCCCACACAAGAATGGCGCGACATGGTAGGGGACTATTTCACTTTTGAGCAAGACTACCTCCATAATTTTGGGAATCTAACCTTATTAGGGCAAAATCAAAGGCTTGGCAACAAATCTTACGAGGCAAAAATTGTGCTTATGGAAGAATACAGCTCCTTGCATTTAAACGACTATTTCATCAATAACACCCATTCTTGGGGGATAGAGGAAGTGAGGAATAGGAGCGAATATTTAGCGGATCAATTCTGTCAAGTGGGATTGTTTAAAGATTTGCCTAAAGAATACCGCACCAGAGAGATTAATAAAACCCTTGATGATGACTTAACTAAACATAATCTTCAAAGCGTTAATCTCCCCAATCATCAAAGGAAAATAGTAAGAAACGCTAAGGAATTGGCTAGCGTTGTCATAGACTACTTGCTAGAAAACGCCAGAGAAGCCTTTGAAAGCTACACAGATGAAGAGCCAAGATATATTTGTTGGGATAAAGCAAAAGCGCAATTAAGGGATAGAGATGGCACTCTTGTTGTGCCTTTTGAAAAATACGGATTTTACTTTGTAAGCAATGCGAGTTATCAAACGGTGGGCAGTAATCTTAAGAATCTTATCTTAGGCTGTGAGCTCAATCCCAAAGACTTTATTGTGGAATAAACAAGCCCCCCAAAAAATGGGGGGGTTAAAAAAATTTTAAAATCACTTGCCAAAAGCTTGGTGCAAATGCGTGGTGAGGGAGTTAAGATACTGCTCCACTTGGGGGTTTTTCACCACATCGTTGCAAACAAAAGTGGGCAACGCTGAAAGCCCTAAAAATTGGAACGCTTTATGCAAATGCAAATACACAACATCCACACCCACCCCTTCAAAAAATTCATTAGGATCGTTAAAGGCTTCAATGGGAGCGTTCCAGGTCAAGCTCAACATGTATTTTTTGCCTTGCATCAAGCCCCCTTTCCCGTAGTTTTTAGTGGGGTTTTGCGAACTTCTGCCATCGCTAGCATAAAGCTTCCCATGCCCTAAAGTGAAGACTTCATCAATGTATTTTTTCACAATCCAAGGCTCTCCCATCCACCAGCCAGGCATTTGCCAAATCGTCGCATCAGCGCTAAAGACTTTCTCCACTTCTTGAGCATGTTCATAGCCTTTATCCACGATCGTTGTATCCACTTCTAGCCCTAAAGATTCTAGAGTCTTTTTTGCATGTTGGGTTAAGGTTTCATTGAGTTTCCCTCCAGAGCTCCCGAACGCTTTGGCCCCGTTAATGATGAGTACTTTTTTCATTTTGTTCCTTTTTTAATAAAATAGGGGGGAATTTTATCCAAATGAAACTTAATATTAAAGAAATTCCCTCAATCTCAATAAAAACTAAAAAACAATCAATTGTAACTGTGTTATTTTTATTATGTTAAGATAATGAAAATTTCTATTAAGGAATGGCGATGTTCTACGATGAAAAAAAGACCTATCAAAAGATTGAAGAACGCCTTGATATAATTCGTTCGTTTAACGCTCATAACGAGCATAAGAATTTGCAAGAGGAGTTTAAGGGGGCGGGCATTTCTAGGCGTGATTTATTGAAGTGGGCGGGCATGATGAGCACGACTCTAGCTTTACCGGCTAGTTTTGCTCCCTTGACTTTGAAAGCGGTAGAAGTGGCTAACAGATTGCCCGTGATTTGGTTGCACATGGCAGAATGCACCGGTTGCAGCGAAAGTTTGTTAAGGAGTGCAGACCCCACCATTGATAGCATTATCTTTGATTACATCAACCTAGAATACCATGAGACCATTATGGTAGCGAGCGGTTTTCAGGCTGAAAAAAGCTTGCATGACGCCATAGAAAAGCACAAAAACAATTACATTTTAATGGTAGAGGGCGGTATCCCCCAAGGCACCGAATACTTCCTCACTCAAGGCCCAAACGCTGAAACGGGGGCTGAAGAGTGCAGGAAAGCCGCTCAACACGCAGCCGCTATTTTTGCCATAGGCACATGCTCAAGTTTTGGGGGCGTGCAAGCGGCTTACCCTAACCCCTCTAACGCGCAACCCTTGCATAAAATCATTGATAAACCCGTGATTAATGTTCCCGGTTGCCCGCCTAGTGAAAAAAATATCGTGGGCAATGTGCTTTATTACTTGATGTTTGGGGCTCTCCCTAAATTGGATGCGTATAACCGCCCCTCTTGGGCTTATGGGAACAGGATTCATGATTTGTGCGAAAGGAGAGGGCATTTTGATGCGGGCGAGTTTGTGGAGCATTTTGGCGATGAAAACGCTAAAAGGGGCTTTTGTTTGTATAAAATGGGCTGTAAAGGGCCTTACACTTTCAATAATTGCTCCAAACTCCGCTTCAATTCACACACCTCTTGGCCCATAGGCGCAGGGCATGGGTGCATAGGGTGTTCTGAGCCTAATTTTTGGGATACGATGAGTCCTTTTGAAGAGCCTTTAGCGAATCGCTCCATTAAAACCGCCTTTGATGGCTTAGGGGCTGATAAAGTGGCCGATAAAGTCGGCACGACTCTACTCAGCGCAACCGCTATTGGCATTGCCGCGCATGCGCTCCTTTCTAAAGCGATCAAAAACAAAGAGTAAGGGATTAACATGTCAAAAAAAATAATAGTCGATCCTATCACTAGGATTGAGGGGCATTTAAGGATTGAAGTGATCGTAGATGATGATAATGTGATCACCGATGCGTTTTCTTCTTCTACGCTTTTTAGGGGGCTAGAGACGATCATTAAGGGCAGAGACCCACGAGATGCGGGTTTTATCGCTCAAAGGATTTGCGGGGTATGCACTTATTCGCATTATAAAGCCGGTATCACAGCGGTAGAAAACGCTCTAGGCATCACCCCCCCATTAAACGCGCAATTGGTGCGATCTTTGATGAACATGGCGCTGCTTTTTCATGATCATGTGGTGCATTTCTATACTTTGCATGGGCTTGATTGGTGCGATATTATGAGCGCTTTAAAAGCCGATCCCATTCAAGCGGCAAAACTTTCTTTCAAATACAGCCCTTATCCCATTAATACCGGTGCCGGCGAATTAAAAGCGGTTCAAAAACGCTTGAGCGATTTCGCTAAAAGCGGATCTTTAGGACCTTTCAGTAACGGC
>NZ_MTWR01000050.1:0-6395 GCF_001998165.1 Helicobacter pylori
ACTTTCCTTAATTTAATTAAGTGGCTATTTTATCATAAATTAGTTATATTTGTCAATGCTTTTTGTATTAGTTAGATGTTCTTTTGTTGGTTTTTTTTGGAGTTGTTTCTTTATTTCTTGAATTTTAGTCTCTTTTGTTTGGTTGTCTGAATCAAAAACGATGTAAATATCCTTAATTTTTAGGTATTCTTTAATACTCTCTGCTTTTTTAAAAAGCTTGGTATTGCTCTTACAACTAACGATACCATCAATGCATAAATTTTTGACTTTGTTTAAAAGCGTTAAAAAGATTTTATCTGATTCGCCCTCCACATAAACGATTTTTTTTCTCATTAGCCTCTAACCTCCATGCCCTCATGGAGCGCTTCTTCTAGCATAGAATAGCTGTGTCTGATAAAGCCAGAAGCGCTTTCTTTTTCAAGCTCAAACAAGGCTATATCTTTAAAAACTCCCGTTTCATTATTGGGCATGGTGTTGATAGCGTTCAATAAAAATTCCTTATTGTGCGTGGTGGCAAAAATTTGAATCTGTAATTTTTGAGCTAACTTAAACAGAGCTTTTAAAAACTCTTGCATTTTTGTATGGTGCAAACCGCTTTCTATTTCATCAATGAAAAGATACTTGACACGATTGTCTATAAGAATGCTCACCATGATAAAGAATTTGATAAAACCCCAACCAAACGAATTTAAAAGCCTTTTGGGACTTTCTTCTAGCGGTGTGTTTTCATCTTTGATTTGGATATAGACAGACTTTCTTATTGTATTAGCATTTAAAATATTAGGGTTGAAACATTGTAGGATTTCAATCAATTCTTTTTCTTTGCTTGCTAATTGTAAATTTTCCAATGCTTTAAGAGAATTAACAATAGATAATTCTATGGGAATAAACATCGCATTTTCTTTATAGGTTTGAGCGATTTTATCTAAATTAGAATGGATTAAGCTTAAGTTTTGTCTTTCAAATTCATAAGTCATTGTCATGGGGGAAAAAGATGGATTGTAGAAAAATTGGAGCTGTGGCTTCGTTATTGGTTTGCTTATAAGGTTTGTCATTATGAATATCATCGCTATTCAAATTGATGTCTTTGCTATAGGGGTATTGGATAGTAAGAGGGATAGTAGCATGTTCAAACTCAGTGCGGATGCTAATGGGATTAGCGGTATTCTCTTGGTAAAAGAAGGTTTTTAGGTTGTCGTTATTGAGCTTGATTTTCCTAAATTCACTAACAAGCACCACATGTTCAGGGGGAAGACTGACTTGAACAGCAGAATCACAAAGACCCGTGTTGATATAAAGGGCTTCTAAAAGATTAGTTTTGCCTGTATCGTTTTGACCGGTAAAAAAGTTGATGAGTTTAAAATTTTCCATTTTAAGGTGCTTAAAATTTTTGTAATTTTCAATCTCTATGCTTTTAATCATTTAAATTCGCCTTTTAGTTAGCTTGAATTGATGCCACTAGATCATCGGTATAGTTACGCTAATTTTACCCTACTATTCTTACTTAATTTTAAAGCGGTTTTTCTCGAGTGCGTTTTGAATCGCAATAGAGGGCGATAGATAATTGTAACGCACTAAAATTTCGGTGATTTCTTTAAAAATAGGGGCTGCAATCTTGCTAGCGTAATATTCTTCCTTGCCATGCGAGCCTAAGATAACCACGCCGATAGTAAAAACCTGCCTTTCATCTTCAGCGAACCCAAAAAAAGAGCTGTTGTAGGATTCCGCGCTGTAACTCCCGTTTTTGGCAACCCTAGCCGTGCCTGTTTTGCCCCCTATGTATAACCCTTCAAATTGAGCGTTTTTGCCTGTGCCATAACGCACCACTTTGATTAAGGTTTCTTTCATTTTCCTAGCACTTTTGGGGCTAATGACTTGATAGGTGGGTTTGGGGCTAGGGATGTAAATATCGCCATTAGGGGCGGTTTCTCGTTGCACTAAATAAGGGGTAGTCAATTTGCCTTCATTAGAAAACACCGCATAAGCCCTTAAAAGCTGCAAAAAAGTCGCGTTCAACCCATAGCCATAAGAGACGCTACCCTTTAACACTTCACGCTTGAAAGCGGACAAAGGAGGGATCTTTCCTGTGGCTTCTAAGGATAAATCAATGCCCGTTTTTTGAGAAAACCCGTAGCCTAAAAGCCCGTTATAGAAATCCTCTGGGTTGAGATTTTTACTAATTTTTATCATGCCCACATTGCTAGATTGGATTAAAACGTCTTCCACAACGGCTTTTTTACTGGGGATAAAGTCGTCTTTAATGGTGTATTTTCCTAATTGGTAATAGCCATGGTTTAAATCAATGCGTTCTTTGGGGTTGATCAAATTCTTATCCAACAGCAAGGAATAAACAATGGGTTTGATCGTGCTGCCTGGCTCAAAAACCTTTTCGGCAACGCTCAAATTCAAGCTTTCATAATCGCTGGTTTTAATCGCATTAGGATTGAAGCGCTTGCTTGAAGCTAGCGATAAGATTTCCCCGCTTTTAGGGTTGATAATGCCCACCAGGATTTCTTTAGCCCTGAGTTTGTCTTTAGTTTTATCCAATAGGGTTTCAATTTCTCTTTGGAGTTTTAAAGGAATACTCAAATACACCTCATAGCCATCAAGCCGTTCAACCTCTGTGTAAGAGTGGTTTTGAATGAAATTAAAACTCACATCCCTTTTGCCTGATCTTATGCCATTTTGTTGGGCTTTAAGCAAATGATTTTGAGATTTTTCAACGCCTTTTTTACCGGTAGTTAAAGTGAGCTTGTCTTCTTCTTGTTTTTGCACATAGCCAATGATGGGCTCTAGGCTATTTTGATAAGGGTAATGCCTAGAAACGCCACTCACTTCAATGTTTAACCCTTGCTTTTGCCACACTTTATCGTGCACGTCTTTGAAATTTTGAAAAACCCCAAAGGCTAAAAATTTCTTATTCAAGTCTCTAATATTAGCGGCCATATTGGGCGTGAGATCATAGGCTAGAATAATATAGCCTTTCGTATTGATGGCGTCTTTTAAGGACTTTTTAGGGATATTGCTATAAATAGAGAGGAAATCAACGAAAAAATCTTCTTTATCCGGGTTTAAAAACCTTGTATCAAAGCCCAGTTTGAAAAGGGTTTGCGAAGCGGCCAGGCTGTAGTTGTCTTGACTATAGATAGTCCCCCTAGTCGCAGTGTCTTGTTTGCTCATCACTAGATTAGGCATGTTGGCTTGGGCAAAAAAAACTTTTTTAAAAGCCACCATTAAAAAAACGATAAAAAGTAATAAAAAGATTAATGCTGTAACAGAGCCCTTGTATTTTTGGGTTTCTAAAAATTGCTCTGGGTTGAAGCTAGGATCAATGTTTTTATTATCCATGAACGCTCACTTGAAAATGGCGTAGCGTTGGATTTTCACAACGCATGAGAACATGAATTTTTGATGGTAAAATCCGTTAAAATGGGGTGCAGCAACAACAAACCCTCTCTTTAAAAAAGACCAAGCGATCATTTAAAGAGAAGCCACTTAAGAGACTAGATCTGCGTTCTTAAAAGCTCTTTATAAGCGCTGATCGCTTTGTTGCGTACCTCAAGCATGAGTTTCATGCTCGTTTCAGCCTTCCCTATGGCGATAGCCGCTTGGTGCAAGTCTTTGATTTGCCCTGTCGCCATATCCGCTAAGGCTTTATCAGACTGCTCTTGAGTGTTGTTAAGCTCATTGATGGATTGCTTTAAGAGTTTGGAAAACTCCCCACCTTTTTGTTCTTTAAAGGTGCTACCCGATTCTTCTCTTTTGGTCCTGTTGTCCGTGTTAAGCTCAGAGAAAGGACTCAATAAGCTTTTATCATTGTGTATGGCTTGCATAGAACCTCCTTAAGCTCTTTTTTAAAAATTTAACTCTATTAAATATCTTATTCATTTCTGTATTCTACTGACCTTTGGCTAATACTACCTAAATTTCCTTATACTACCATAAATTGTTGAAAATCGTTCATGTTTGTAACATGCCAATCGCGTTTTGCGCCATGTTTTTAGCGCTTTGAAAGGCTGCAACATTGGCCTGATAGGCTCTAGTCGCTTCCACTAGGTCTGCCATTTCAACCACCGCATTCACATTGGGGTAAGCCACATAGCCTTGAGCGTTAGCGTCAGGGTGGCTGGGATCGTATTTCATCAAAGGCTCGCTATCATCGCGCACAATCTTATCCACCACCACGCTTGTAATGGGGATTAAGGGATTGTCATCGCCTTCATCTAAAGGGTCTTCATAGGGGGTAATTTGATTGTTTTGGGCGATTTTTTGGTTTAAAATCTCATTGAAATCAAAAGCCTTAAACACCGCTTCTTGCCTCCTATAAGGGCCTCCTTCACTCGTACGCGTGGTGTTAGCGTTAGCGATATTAGAAGAAATCAAATTAGCCCTTAAGCGTTGGGCGGACAAACCATAACCGCTAATATCAAAAGAAGATAAAAACATGCTTTCCCTTAACTATAAATTCTTACTGGAATCAATGGCGTAATTGATCACGCCTCGATACTTTTTTAAGGCTGAACTCAAGGCTAAATACATGGTAGAGTTCTTGCCCATTTCACTCGTTTCTATGTCTAAATCCACGCTGTTGCCATCATTTTTAGCCAAATGCCCATCTCTAAAAAAAAGACTCACCCCATCTTTAGCGCTATTTTCAAAGTCTAAATGCCTAGGGTTAGTGTGGGCTAAAGGCAAAACTTTACTGGATTGGTTTTCAAAAATTTCCGCTTTTTTCTCCGCCAAAACGCTTTCAAAATCCAAATCCTTTGGTCTGTAAAAAGGGGTATCCACATTAGCGATGTTAGAAGCGATCATATCCTGCCTTAAAGCCCTATAATCTAGTGCTTTATAAACCAATCCAAACGCTTTAGAAAAATCCATCAAAACCCCTTTTTTAAACCCTTGCAAAATTAAAGCATGCAAAAAACATTCCAAAATCAGCCCGCTTCTCATCAAAGAATGCGATCAATTTCAAAGCATGCTTAAGCTTGAGCGATAAGCCAATTCAGAGCCATTATAGTGTAAAATACCCCTAAAATACCTTAAGAGAACGCCTATTCAAAAAACCAAAATAAGGAAATCCTAATGACTACAGACAGAAACCTGTTTTTTTGCGCTTCGCTATTGATTTTTTTGGGGGTATTGATGAGCTATTCGCTCTCAACTTACACCACAGTAGTGCTGTATCATTATGGGGAATTCCATTTTTTCATACGCCAGCTTTTAAGCGCGATCATAGGGATTGTCATCATGTGGGGGTTGTCTAGGGTTGATCCTAGCAAGTGGTTTAGCCGTTTGGGGTTTTTTCTTCTTTTTATCCCACCATTACTCATTATTGGCATGTTTTTTTTGCCAGAAAGCCTTTCTAGCAGTGCTGGGGGGGCGAAGCGATGGATTCGTTTGGGGTTTTTCTCTCTAGCGCCTTTGGAGTTTTTAAAGATTGGTTTCACCTTTTTTCTTGCGTGGAGTTTGTCCCGCACCTTTGTGGCAAAAGAAAAGGCTAATGTTAAAGAAGAACTGATCACTTTTGTGCCTTATTCGGTGGTGTTTGTAGCCTTAGCGATTGGGGTAGGGGTTTTGCAAAACGATTTGGGGCAGATCGTTCTTTTGGGGGTGGTTTTAGCGGTGTTGTTGGTTTTTTCTGGGGGGAGCGTGCATTTGTTTGGCTTGATTATTTCAGGGGCGTTTGCGATCAGCGTTTTAGCGATTGTTACAAGCGAGCATAGGATTTTGCGCCTGAAATTATGGTGGTCTAATTTGCAAAATTCGCTTTTCACGCTTTTGCCGGATAAATTAGCGAACGCTCTTAGAATAAGCGACTTGCCCGAATCCTATCAAGTCTTTCATGCAGGCAACGCCATGCATAATGGGGGGTTGTTTGGGCAAGGGCTTGGGCTTGGGCAAATCAAGCTTGGGTTTTTGAGCGAAGTGCATACGGATATGGTTCTAGCTGGGATCGCCGAAGAATGGGGGTTTTTGGGGCTATGCGTTTGTTTCATTTTGTTTTCTGTTTTGATTGTTTTGATTTTTAGGATCGCTAACCGCTTGAAAGAGCCAAAATATTCGCTATTTTGCGTGGGCGTGGTGCTGCTTATTAGTTTTTCTTTGGTGATCAACGCCTTTGGGGTGGGAGGGATTTTTCCGGTTAAAGGTCTAGCGGTGCCGTTTTTGAGCTATGGAGGGAGTTCGCTTTTAGCGAATTGTATCGCTATAGGGCTTGTTTTAAGCCTAGCACGATACACGAAGGGCTAAAAATTAAAAATCAATGCCATAAAAAAGGCTCAATTTCTGCATCCTTCAAATCAAAAACCACTTTATAGTAGTCTTTAACAAACGCATTAATATCCACGCCCTTAAACGCTTCAGGGTGGGCTTTTAAAGCGATAAATAAGCTT
>NZ_MTWR01000051.1:0-27890 GCF_001998165.1 Helicobacter pylori
CTCTCCCTACCCTTTAAAACCACTTTAATCAGATTAAGATTTTGAGCGTTGTTAAGGTTGCTTGTGTGGTGCTTGTTGCCGTTATCTTTCTTGCGTGTGGAAAGAAAGATTTGGTGCGATAAATTCAAGGATGGTTTCACCCTCTCTTTCAATGTCAATCAAACCCATATCGTTTGAGCCATTGGGCGGGGTGATGCCTAAAAAACGCTCATTAAAAGGCCGCCATCTGGCAATGGAGGCGCTGAGTTCGTTAGGATAAAACCCAATAGAGGGGTTTTGACTCACTTAATGAAGCCATTAATCATTGTTTTTAGCCTTAGCTCTGTGCCTAAATCTGTGGTGCTGGTGTATCAAAGTTTTAAATTTGTGTTACACTACAAGATAAAATTTTTGTTTGGGATTAATATTTTTGAAACTACTATTACCTATTGCAATACTACTATTACCTATTGTGCTTGTTTACGCTTATTTTAACCGAAAGACTTCTGATTGGTCTCTTAGGCTCTTTGAAATGACGCAACGCCTGATTGACAAGCTGCTTTCTATCGCTCCCATTAAACGCCAAAACGCCACAGAAAAAGCCTTGTGTATTGTGAGACTAGATGTGGTGGGGGATTATATTTTAACGCGCAATTTTTTTGCCCCCTTCAAAGAGCATTACAAAGATTATAAGATTGTTTTTATTGGCAATTCAATCATCAAAGATTTGAGTGTGGTTGCCGATAGCCC
Organism: Helicobacter pylori; assembly: GCF_001998165.1. Taxonomy (GTDB): domain Bacteria; phylum Campylobacterota; class Campylobacteria; order Campylobacterales; family Helicobacteraceae; genus Helicobacter; species Helicobacter pylori_DL. The sequence continues at coordinate 730 of NZ_MTWR01000051.1, forward strand.
TTATGTTGATGAATTTATTTTCTTAGATCATTCCATTTGGAATCAATATAATGGATACATTCACAGCAGGCAACATGCCTTTAGATTTCTGCGTTATTTGCTCAAATTTTTCATCAAGCGCTACAATGAATTGTTGATGCTTAAAAAAACGCATTACGAGATTGCCATTAACCCCATTTTGCCTTGGGGTGACATTTTAAGAGATGATATAGTGATGAAACACTTAGACGCTTCTTTTAAGGTTAGCGTAAGGCATGAACCTTTTGTGGATAGGGGCCATCATAGTGTTTATGTTAGCGATGGGAAAATCAGCCATTTTTACACCCATCTTTTCAATATCCCTAAGGTGAGCAAATTCTTATTTGAATTCCATTAGGATTTATTTTCTGCTTTTTTCAAAACTTTTAAAGGAGTGGATTTAGCTCCTGTGCCTTTTGGCATGGAATTGCCACCATCTTCGGTTCTTAAAGAAAGTTCGCAAAATTTACTCAATGGTTTGAGCTCTCGCTATGGCGTGTTGAATCTTGGATCAAGCGATTTTTTTAGGTGTTATAGGTATTTTAATAGGATTGTGCGTTATTTGAATGCAGACATTCAGCTAGTGATTTGCGGGACGACGCCCACAGAAGCAAAAGAAGCTGCTAAATTGGTAAAAGCTCATAAAAATGCCATATCGTTAGTAGGGAAAACTAGCTTATTGGAATACGCCTATATCATTAAGGGCACTGAATTTGCATTAGGGAATGAATCCAGTATCGCTCATTTTGCAGCGGCTCTTAAAGTGCCTTACATTTTTATTTTAAGCAATGGCAGTTCTTATGCAACCTTTCACCCTTATCCTAAAACGCTTTGCACTACCCATCATGTGATTTATCCCACCGAATTTGCAAATCTTAGAGAATCAAAGAAAATTTGGGAACAACGAGATGTGAATACGATAAAACCTAGTGCCGTGATAGCAAACATCAAAGAGCACGCCCCACATTTATTAAAAGAGAACACTCCTGATGATATTGATAAAGATTACTTCATAGAAGAAGTGTGAAGCAGTCCAAACAACGCCATCTATTATTCTAACGCCGTTTTCCATCCTTGCTTTTAGGGTGTCTGACTGGATAAGGGGTGTAAATAGAGGTTGTAATTATGCAATTAGGTCTGTTCCAAATAAAATTGCGCTTCGTTCGTTTTCATTATAACGCTCCTTAAAAAACATGAGAAAGATTATAACGATGATTACCTTATTAGAAGTTTAGCATGCATGTTATAGAGCGCTAATCTCTAATCTGTGCGTCAATGCGTCTTTAATGCCCCTATTTAAATCTGTATCGCTCATATGTATATTAGATAATAATGCTTCATAAATCATGTTGCGATTATTTTCTTTAGCTCCAACATGATAAAAATGCTCTTTAGTTACGATAGGGTAACTTTTCCAAATAGAAAAAATATAATCATTTTTACGATATTTATTGCTAAACCATGTAGAAAGAATGAAATTGCACTTGGATTTTGACAACACTTGTTGCAATGCAACTTCATTTTCTTCATTCCAGCAATCAAAATAATCTGCATTTCTTCCAATATAAGGGGGATCAGCATAAATTAAATCGCTTTTGTTCGTTTCTAAAATAGTTTGTTGGAAATCTTGACACTTGAATTCATAATGATTGCTTTTAATCATTTTTGCTGTATTTTCTACTTGATTGACAATCTTAGTAACCAAGCTTTGGGCAAAACGCTGCGGTTTTTTACAAAACGGCACATTGAATTTCCCTTTTTGATTGAAGCGTATCATACCATTAAAACACGCGCGATTTAAGAATAGAAAATCAAGAGAATCACAATCTTTATTGAATCGTTCTCTCACTTCATAGTAATATTCTCCATTGCTTTGCAATAATTTCAAACCTTCTTCGTTGAGAAATTCTCTCACAATCTTTGGGGTGATCTTTTCATCTTGAATGGCTTGATAGAAATGGATTAATGCGGATTGCTATCGCACAACAACGCTCTTTTAGGCTGGATATTAAAAGCCACAACGCCTGTCCCCATAAACGGCTCAACCCAACGCTCAAATGCAACCTTTTTTGAAATCCCTTTAATCCAATCTACTAATTTCGTCTTAATGCCTTGGGATTTTATGGGTGGGATCAGTGTTTTCATCATTAAGACTTGCTCCTATTTTTTACAGGATTGATTTTTTGAATATCAATTCCCTTAAATTCAAGGAAATCGGCTAATTTTGTCAGTTTCTTAAAACTACCTTGATTTTTTAAATCAGGTATCATTAACACGCCTTGATTGATCCAATATTCATCAAAAATTTGTTCGCCAAGATTTTTAAACACGCCATTCCCTTGCAAAATATCATCAATATATTGAATGCTACCAATATTAGCCGTATTACCACTCCCGCCTTTATCGCTAGCGATTTTCCATTTCTCTTCAGCAAAAAATATAAAGTCTTTGATAACAGAAGTAATATTATCCAACTTTTCTAATTGTAAAATTTCTGTTTCGTCTATACCGCTAGAGGCAGATCGTGTGTATAAAATACCCAAACAAATATGAGCCAAATAATGAGAATAAGGGAATTGGATATTTTTTGTGCTAGTGCGATTCCTAAAATATTCACCATGCGAACCCAATGTAAAACCATTACAAAAACCCAAGCAATCATCTAAGCGATAAGTTGTTTTTATATCTACAGCAAACTTGATGTTTGGATTTTTCTCGCACACAAAAGATAGATCGGGATACCAATTTTGTTTTTCAGCAATAATGATTTCATACCCATTTTCCTTAGCAAATGTTTTAAACCTAGGAAAAAGTTGGATTTCAAGAATTTTTGAAATAATTTTAGTATCTGATGAAATTGTATAAATATTTTTATCTGTATCAAATTCTGTTAAGATTGATCGGAAATAATCCGTTTAAGTTATAAAACTTGTAACGCAATCAAACTCGTTCAAAATAGGTTATTTCGTTGGTATTAGATAGTGCATCTTCTTTCAAGAGATGGGGCGCAAAACGTTTAATGGCACTAATAATGTCTTGCGGATTCACAGAATCCACTGGCGGGTGCGGCATAGTCATGGCTTTAAACATCCAGTTACTAGACCTAGAAATTATTTTTTGAAAATCCCTTGGATAGATCATGTGGGTATTAGGGCCGATTTCCTTTGGGTAGGGGTGGAATCTTGGGCTTGAGAGACCCGAAGAGACTATGAACGCATGAGGGATTTTCAAACAAGCGCTCAAATGCGTGATGGAAGACTCATTGCCCATCGCAAAACTAGCGTTCTTTAAAAGATGGAGATATTCTACCAAACCGGTTTGATTGACTAAAGAAATGGCATTTTTGTGGCGTTTTAGAATGGAATTGGCAAGCTTTTCATCTTTTTTAGAATTCCCGCAAAGAATGAGTTGGTAGTCAGGATTTAAAAAATAGATCATCTCATCAAAGCGCTTATACACTCTAAAATCATCGCTAGCTCCGAGATTCAACACGCCATAAGGTGGTTTTAGAATATTCTTAAACTTTTCATATTCAAAAGCGATGGGGAGTTTTAATTCAAGTCCAACAAACCCTATATCCACGCCTTTAAAATACTTAAAAAAAGACTGAAAAAAATCTTGATTGGAATCATAGAGAAATTGCGGCACTTCTTTAGGGTAGAATAAATGCGTGTAAAAGCTTTTTCTAATTTCCCCTCTCTTTCTATAATCGGTCCTAAAGGAAGATTCTATTGGGTGGGTGCAAAAAACCCCCACTTTATTTTCGGCAATCAAGTGCTTTATAATAGCGTCTTCTTTAGTTGAAAAATAAAACATAGAACTATTAATGCATATCTCGTAGCTTTCTTTTCTTAAATTAGAAACATCTTCGTAGCGTTTTCTCATGAATTTTGGGAGAAAAAATAACAATTCTTTTAATTTTGAAAGGCGTGAGCCATTAGCGCCAATCCGCAAGTATTTTTCCCAGTAAGCGTTGTCTAAAAAGATAAACTTATCTATATATTGGGAATCGCAATGGGTTGCTATGTCCTTAATAACGGTGTTTCCAATAAAGGTGGTTTCATAATTTTCAAAATATTTTTTAAAAAGAGGTAAAAAATCGCGATAGAGTATATAATCTCCAATAATGTCCAAGCGGATAAAACATAAGGTTTTTTTACGAATGGGTGGAGAGGTAGGCTTTGTAAGGGTGAGCAATCTGTCTAGTTGGTTTTGGATGCGAATAAGGCTGTCTTTTTGGAAGGAATAACGACTATTAAAGAACCTTCTAATAACAGGAATCTTTTGAATAAGAGGAATTCTTGCAATGGTTGCAACCATCAAAACGAAAGCTATATAAGGGCAATAATAAAGATAAGATAATTTTGATTTTAAAAACAAAGAGAGTAAAAATTTCAAAAATAGCTCCTATTTTTTGGCGTTCAATCATGTAAAATCCACGCAAACATTAAACGAAAGTATGATTATAGCAAAAAGTCTCTTATCAAAGCTACATCCTGCGGTAATTGATAAAACTAATAATATTCTCGCTTTCTTTTTTAATGTCAATCAAACCCATGTCGTTTGAGCCATTAGGCGGGGTGATGCCTAAAAAACGCTCATTGAAAGGCCGCCATCGGACAATAGAAGCAGTAAGTTCGTTAGGATAAAACCCAATAGATTGGTTGTCAAACAAAGCGTTCACATGCAAAGGGCCTGAAGCGTTCCCAATATAGACGCTTAAATTCGCGCACAATTTGGCTAAATCCACTAAACTATGGCTCGTATCATAGAGACTAGCGAAAGGGACTTTTTTAAGGAGTTCTTCTGTGGCTTTCCTCTCGCCTGGCCCGCAAATAAGAATGATCTCACAACTTAAATTGTTGTGTAAAAATTCAATCAGTTTAATAAAGTGTGAAGCAGGCAATACGGGCGAACTGCCTCCGCTATGCATATGCACGCCAATCCACAATAGATCAACATTAGCGTTGAGTTTTGAAGCGATGATGGATCGCTCTTTGGCTTTGTCTTTAAGCTTCCATGCGATTTTTTTAATTGAAGCGTTAGGGAGGTTGTGATCTTTACAAAACGCATGGATTAAGTCCAAATTGTATTCGTATTCGGTTTTTAAACACAGCGATCGGCTTTGGCGCACGCTCTTTTGATACAGCCAAGAATAGATTTTAGTCTTTGGGGCTAGGATATAAGGAATAAATTTCCTCAAACTAAAAGCGAGTCTGGCGTTTTTAAAATTAGAAAATAAAAAGATAAGAGCGTCAATGGGTTTACTTTTGAGAGTGGCGCTCAAATGGTTGTCTTCTATAATGACTTCATCAATGAAAGGGAATTCTAAAGCGATTGGGGTGGTATAGCTAGGCACAACCACGCCCAAATACACTTCCTTGCCTTTTTCTAAAAAAGCATGCTTTAGAGCGATTAAAGCGGGTATGGCTAAAATAAAATCGCCTAACTTATCGTTACGGATCACAAAAACTTTTTGAGAGTTTTCTTTATCTTTGCATTTTAAATCTTCAAACCCTACAAAATCCATGACTCCGCCTAAGAGATCAAATTTTTTGTCATGTTAGCAAAAATCGTTCTTATGCGATGGATAAATTTTATTTTTTATTCTGCCATGCTTTTATAGGCTCATCTTCCCATGTGCCATAAAGAGAGTTGGGTAAAATGATCCACTCTGTGCCGAATTTTTGAGCGTTTTGCAAGACTTTAGCTCGTTGTTCTTGGCTGTTTTTAGCGTCTTTAGCAAAAATAGCGTCAAAATCATGCAAAGTGTCGCCCACTTGTAAAACAATCGCATAATCCTTAGCGACTAATTCTCGCCTAACGGCTTTAGGCTTGCCTTTTTCTTTTAGTAAAACGGTTTCTTCACTCACTTGGGGGAGTTTAAAACTTTTGAGCGTTTTTAAAGTGAATGCCTTATTTTTTTGCGTGCGGTTGGAAATGTAAAAAATCTTAACGCCCTTAGAATTAGCGTATTCTAAAAAGTCTAGCGCTCCAGGAATGAGCGTGAGAGAGCCTTCTTTTTCAAATTTATCCCAAGTTTCTGGGGTGTATTTGATGCAATGTTTGGTCAAATAGCCCGCATAATCAAAAGTGTTTAAAACGGTTTCATCTAGATCCAAGATGACGGCTAGCTTTTTGTCTTTAACGAGCTTGAGGTTATTGTCTAGCGCCATTTTCGCCATTTTGTAACTTTGCAATTGCAAGGCTCTAATCTCAGCGCTTTGCTGATGATACTTAACGCTTCTTGTTATCGGCGAAACGCACTCTTTAGCGTCTAACACACTCATCAAACTCAATCCTAATAAAACTGATGCAAGGGTCTTTTTTACCATAACAACACCTACCTAATGGGGATTTTTTGTATTATACCTTAAAAACAGACGATTAGGAGTGTTTTACCATTAACCAATTTGTTGTATAGTTGGCGTTTTTAATTCAAAATGAAGTGAGGAAACAATGAAAAAAGCGTTAATGTTCACTCTTTTAGGCGTTAGTTTGGCGTTTGCAAAACCTTATACGATTGATAAGGCAAACTCTAGCGTGTGGTTTGAGGTCAAGCACTTCAAATTCAATGAAACAAGAGGCGTGTTTGATAGTTTTGATGGCAAAATTGATGCCGATCCTAATACCAAGGCTCTCAATGTTTTTGAAGGCAAAATTGATATTAAAAGCATTAACACTAGGAACAAAAAAAGAGACGACCACCTAAAAACAGCAGAGTTTTTTGATGCCATGAAATACCCCAAAGGGAGCTTTAAAATGACCAAATACGAAGATGGTAAAATCCATGGGGATTTGACCCTTCATGGCGTAACCAAGCCTGTCGTGTTAGAAGCCAAAATCCAAGCCCCCTTACAAAACCCCATGAATAAAAAAGAATTCATGGTGTTACAAGCTGAAGGCAAAATCAACCGCAAGGATTTTGGTATCGGTAAAACCTTTAGCGATGCTGTCGTCGGGGATGAGGTAAAGATTGAGATCAAACTAGAAGCTTACGCTCAATAATCGTTTTGCAAGAGATAGATATTTTCTTCTCTTGCGTTTTTCTAACGGCACAAAAACTTTTATTTTAACTTTGATACGCCATATCCCAAAATTGGTATTCGTATTCGCTTGTAGCGATAAAAATCTCCTTTAATTTTTCAATTTCTTGTTTTGAAGAAGCGAGAGTGAGGGAGTCAAGCAAATTAATGTTCCAAGTTACACACGCTTGAAATTCTTTTGAACTATAGCCCTTAATCCAATGCCCATAAAAGGCATGTTCTAAAGCGTTTGGGATTTGGCTCAAATTTTGCGCGATCACTAAATAGCTCCAACCACAGGCTAGAACAGCCGCCGTAACTTCTTTGATAGAACCCTTAAACCCTTCAGCGAGCATGTAGCTTGTATAGGATTTATTCGCTAGAGTGGGGCGCGCGTTTTGCAATTCTTTTGGAGTGATTTGAAGTTCTCTAATGTAATGGTTATGGATACTCATCTCGTTATTCAAAATATCCTGTATAGCATTAGAAAACTCCCTCATCACCGCTTCATCACAAGCCTTAACTACGCCCAAAGCAAACACCTTAGCGTATTCTAAAAGGAACAAATAATCTTGAATAATATAAAAACGGAATTTATCTCTTTCTAAAGTCCCACGCCCTATGCCTTGAACAAACGGATGGGAAATACAATCCCCCCAAATAGATTGCGCATTTTTATACAGATATTGTGAAACTTGCATTTTTACACTCCTAAAATCAATTCAATACGCATTCTAACACGAAAGCCCACAATATGGTATAAAAATTTGTTGTTAAAAAGATTTGTGAGTGGACTCTTGTTTTCAAAAATTGAACGCTGTATTAAAATATCTGTGATTTTGAATAGCGATTAATGATATTACAAGGCTTGTATTGCCTTTGTGTTATTTAAGACTGGCCATCATTTGTAATCATAAAAAGGTTAATTCCATCTCGCTCTGTAGGTTTTTATTTTTAGAAGTTTTTATTATGGGAACTTGTAGTATGGCACTTACAAGATAGGAGTCAATCTTAGATGCATGGTTTCAAACCTATTACAGAACGAGATGGAATTAACCCTACCATTTATGATTGGTTTAATCTCTGTATGAAGTCATATCGGCTGAAACTCAAAATAGTTTAGCATAAAAATAAAAAAGCGTCTAGTATATTCAAAATGGGCGTTCAATTTTTAAGCGGTTGGTGTAAAAACGCTATCAAAGGCTTTGATGCTTGAAACTTGGCATTCCAAAACCCTTAAAAAATGCTAAAAACCAATCATTTACCTTAATCCTATAATTTGTGAATAAATAAAACACTTATTGAGCTTCTTGTGATATTTTTCCGATCTATAACAATGCTTTTAATAGGGTTGTGGTATAAATATTCTCATCAAGGTGTGCCAAACATGCCTTGAATCTCAATTTATGAAAGGATTTGTTATGAGTGGATTAAAAACATTTAGTTGTGTAGTGGTTTTATGCGGTGCAATGGCTAATGCGGCTATAGCTAGTCCTAAAATAGAGGCAAGGGGTGAATTAGGCAGATTTGTAGGGGGAATTTTTGGGGGTGCAATTGGGGGTGGTGTTGGTGGTGCAGTGGGGGGAGCTGTTGGTGGTCCTGCGGTTGGTTGGGCTGGCAGATTAGTTGGTGGTTCTGTGGGGAGAGAGTTTGGCAGAGAAATAGGCGATAGGGTAGAAGATTTTATCCGTGGCGTTGATAGAGAGCCACAGGCCCCAAGAGAACCCACCTATGATCGTCATTTCGTGTATGACAGGTAGCTTTGGGTAAGAAAGGAGAGAGCATGAATGTCAAAAATCGTTTGAGCGATTGGGAATATCAATGGGCAGTGGCTCTAGTCTATACGATATGTATCTCCATAAACGCTAGGATTTTTTATGGCATAGATGGTTCAGCTAGCGATTCGATTTTTGACCCTAAAAATAGCTATTATATGTGGCTAGTGGGTCTAATAGCGGCTTTGTTGTCTAACCTTTTATTTGACCCACGAGGTAGGGATTGTTATAAATCTTTCCAAGTAAGATACCCTAGGTTTCTCAAAGCCATTTTTAAGGCTAGGTTTTTTGGCGCGTTTTATAACGCTGTGTTAGGATCAAGACTAAGGGATTTTTATGTGATGCTTTTAACGATGCCCTTTATTGCCGCTATCCATGAGATCTCGGCGTATTGTGGGCATCCTAGCAACTTCCTTGTAGAGGGTTTGGTTATGCTTGGCTTTCTTGTGTGTTTTGGGATTTGTTGTAGGCTTTGCGCTAAATTAGGGTGGTGATTTAACTCAAATAGCATTAAATGGAGGGGGGAGTAAAAAATTAAAGAAACTTTAAAGCGCGTTCTCACTGATTTGTGTTACAATGAGGAGCATTTAAGGGGTGCTTTTTAAAACGCTCAAGTTTTTAAAAGGCTGAGATCAAACCCGTAGAACTTGTCAAGGTAATTCTTGCGTAAGGAAATAGCATGTTAATAACCACCCAACTATCCAAACGATTTTACGCCACACTCATTCTCGCTTGCGTGTTTTTGATCGTTACTAATATTCTTGTCAAAGGCTCGTTTATCAATCTTTTAGCGGGGCTTAGCGGGGTTTTGTATGCGTTTTTTGCCGGAGAAAGGCAAACGATTTGCTTTATATTTGGTCTTGTTTATAATTTGAGTTACGCTTATGTCGCTTATCAGTGGAAATTAAACGCCGATGTGATTTTATGCCTTTTTTTGTATATGCCAGTAACGATTTATGGGCTATTCGCATGGAAAAAGACAGAGCAGCATGAGGGCGCTATCAAGGCTCAAAAACTTCCCAAAAATTGGCGTTTTGTGCTCGTTTTAGGCATAGGGGTTTTAACTTATGCGAGCGCTTTGTTTTTTAAAGAGATTAAAACGAATTTTTTATGGGCAGAGAGTTTTAATTTCGTCATCTTTATTATTGCTTTTATTTTACAGGTTTTGCGCTATATAGAAAATTATGTGCTAGTAACTTTAGGGAATATCGTGTCCATTATCGTGTGGTTTTGTATTTTCCAAATTTCAACAGAGAGCTTGGTGCAACTATTCACAACGATTCTATACCTTTTTATTGGCTTGTATTATTTTAACCGCTGGAATCAGTCATGCAAGCAGTGATTTTAGCGAATGGGGAATTTCCTAAATCTAAAAAATGCTTAGACATTTTACAAAACGCTCCCTTTTTAATCGCATGCGATGGGGCTGTCCAGTCCTTGCATGCGCTTCAGTTCAAACCCAGCGTTGTTATAGGTGATCTAGATAGCATTGATTCGCATTTGAAAGCCTTGTATAACCCTATACGCGTGAGCGAACAAAACAGCAACGATTTGTCCAAAGCCTTTTTTTATGCTTTGAATAAAGGCTTTGATGACTTTATTTTTTTAGGGTTGAATGGCAAGCGAGAAGATCACGCTTTAGCGAACACTTTTTTATTGTTGGAGTATTTTAAATTTTGCCAAAAAATCCAATCCATAAGCGACTATGGTCTTTTTAGGGTGCTAGAAACCCCTTTTATCTTGCCCAGTTTTAAAGGGGAACAAATCTCGCTTTTTAGCCTGAATCTTAAAGCCCAATTCACTTCTAAAAATCTCAAATACCCCTTAAAAAACTTGCGTTTAAAAACGCTCTTTTCTGGCTCGCTCAATGAAGCCACAGATAGTTTTTTTATCCTTAGCTCTACACCTAAATCGGTGGTGCTGGTGTATCAAAAATTCTTATGAGCGGGTTTTGTTAGGCAAGTTTTTGTCTGTATATTGTGTCAAGTTAAGAAGCGTTTGAGTTAGCAAGTAGAGAAAGATTGATTCAGTTTCGCTTTGCGTGGAGGTGGTAGGTTTAGTGTTTTTAATGTGCATTGTGTGGCAGACACAATAATAGGAGTTCATATTTTTTCAACAAAACCACTACAAAGCGAACAAATCAACCCACTACCCATATCGGCTAAAATCCAAAGTAGTTTATCATAAACGAATAGCCAATATCTAGCGTGTCTAAAAATACGCTTGAATCCATCTGGCTCAATCTCCAGCAGTTGGATTTCTTAAAATCATCAAACCAATTAGAATCCTTAACAAAGACGTAAAAACGCCATTCAATTAAAGGGTGAAATAGAAGCCAGTGCACAAGTTTTGAGTTTATTTTGATTTTTTAAAAATGGGGTTTTAGTCACTTTATTTTTATAGTTTTAAGTTTTATTTAATAGTAAAACTCATAAGGAAAGATATTTTAAAATAATTTCCCTTGGCAACCCCCCCTTAAACCCCTAAGAGCGCATTGCAGAAATTGCCACTTGATTAACGCCAAGCTCTTTTATATTTTGATTACAGAAAACGCTTTTTAGCATTTTTTAAATTTTATAATCAATAAAACAAGATCAAAGCTTCTAAGCACTTCTTTTAAAAAGATCAAATCAAAGCGATAACCACCAACCAAGACGAAAATCTTGGCTAGCAATCCATCAAATTTCACACAAATTCAATGGTGGCTAGAGTGGAAGCGTCCCCTCTTCTAAAAGTGGTGCGTTGGATCCTGGTGTATCCACCATTCCTTTGCGCGTATTTGGGCGCGATTTCGGTTACAAGCTTGTGGGTGGCTTCTTTGTTTTGCAAATACGCAAAAACATGGCGGTGCGCGTTAAAATCGCCCACACGAGCCGCTGTCGTTAATTTCTCAATGTAACTGCGCAACTCCTTAGCTTTATAAATCCCTGTTTCAATTTTGTTATGCTCAATCAAAGCGATCGCTAAATTCTTTAATAACGCCTTTCTATGCGAGCTGGTTCTCCCAAGCTTGCGGTATCCGTGTTTGTGTCTCATCAGTCGTTACCTCCTTTATCTTCTAATTTTTCTAATCTTTTCTTTAAACTTTCTCTTTGTTCAGAGCTTAATTCTGTGCCTACCGGATAGCCCAAATCATTCAATTTTTCAGCGATTTCATCATAGGATTTTTTACCCATGTTCTTCACGCCCTTAAGCTCTTCTTCGCTCATCAACACGAGTTCGCCCACATACTTGATGCCGATTTTATCCAAGCAATTAAAACACCTAGCGCTCAAATTCATGCTTTCAATCTTAGCGCTCAAGTCTTTAGCGTCATCTCTTTGAGCGTAATCGCCTGAATACTCCGTGTTAGCAATGGGTCTTTCACCAAAAACGCCTAGTTGCTTGCTCATCACTTTCACCGCTGACAAAAACGCTTTATAAGGGTCAATCTGCCCGTCCGTTTCAATATCAAAAATGATTTTTTCATAGTTGGGATCGCCCTCAACCAAAACATTTTCAATCTCATAAACGACCTTTTTAATCGGCGTGAAAGAGCCGTCTAGTGGCATGTAGCCCTCAGGCATCAATTCCCTTGTGTTTTCGCTTGGGACATACCCCATCCCTTTATAGATAATGAGCGAAAAATTCAATTGAGCGTCTTCGTTGATTGTCGCTAGGGGCATTTCCGGATTGACGATTTCTATATGCTCAGAATTCAAATCCCTAGCCCTAAGCTCCATAGGCCCTTTAAAAGAATAATCCACCACAACCGATTGGTTTTCTAAAGAGCTATCCTGCCCCACTAACGCCTTGGCTATAAAGCGGATATTCTTTAAATTCATGATAAAAAGCGACACATCTTCAGTAACCCCCCTTAATGAGTCAAACTCATGATGCACACCTTCAATCTTTAAACCTACAGGAGCATACCCCACAGAGCTTAAAAGCAAGAGTCTTCTAATAGGATGAGCGAGCGTAACAGCGTAACCAAACTCAAATGGAGCCAGAGAAATCTTAACCCGATTGCCCCCTTTCTCTAGCACCTTAATTTCTGATGGGATCAAAGGTGCTGTTTTGATAACTTTCATGCTCTAACCCCTTACTTAGAATACAATTCTACAATGAGTCTTTCTTCAATAGGGACAACCACTTCTTCTCTTTCAGGGTAGCGGGTGAAGATGCCGTATTTTTTATCTTTTTCCACATCAATCCATGGCACAATCCCTGTTTGAGCTGTCAATTCCATCGCGCGCACCACTTGAGGGTTGCTCTTGGTTTTTTCTTTGATCTCAATTTTTTGCCCTGAACGCACGAAATAAGAGGGAATATCCAAACGCTTACCATCCACAAGCACATGCCCATGCGTTACCAATTGCCTAGCAGAGCTTCTAGTGGTCGCAAACCCCATGCGATAGACGACATTATCCAATCTTCTTTCAATCAAACGGATAAGGTTTTCACCCGTATTGCCGTCCAAGCGATTGGCTTCCACAAAAATACTCCTGAATTGCTTTTCAGAAATGCCATACATCATTTTAGCTTTTTGTTTTTCTTTCAATTGCAACCCATAATCAGAAGTCTTAGCACGCCTTTGCCCATGCTGGCCTGGCCCATAAGCCCTTTTATCTAGTGCGCTCTTCCCGCTCAATCGCCTTTCACCTTTTAAGGCTAAAGAAACCCCAAAACGCCTTTCTAGTCTTTCTACTGCGCCTCTATATCTTGCCATAAAGCCTCCTTACACTCTTCTTCTTTTAGGGGGTCTGCAACCATTATGAGGGAGCGGGGTGATGTCTTTAATCCAAAGCACTTTAACGCCCTCTGTCGCGCCCACGCTCTTAATAGCGGTCTCACGCCCACTACCTGGCCCTTGAACCTTAATGCCCACTTCTTTAACGCCATGCTCTTTAGCCTTGCTTAGAGCGCTTTCTACAGCTTGTTGGGCCGCATAAGGGGTGGATTTTTTAGAGCCTTTAAACCCTAAACCTCCCGCCGTGCTCCAGCAAATCACATTGCCCATTTCATCAGTGATAGTGATGTTGGTGTTGTTAAAGGTCGCTGAAATATAAACAACCCCTCTCGCAATATTCTTTTTGACTACTTTCTTTTTAGCCGTTACATTTCTCTTAGCCATTAAATCATCATCTCCTTATCCGCTACTTGCTACCCACGGTTTTTTTCTTACCCTTACGAGTCCTAGCGTTATTTTTAGTGGTTTGGCCTCTTACAGGAAGACCCTTACGATGCCTGATCCCACGATAATTCCCTAAGTCCATTAAGGATTTAATATCCATTTGAACTTTTTTACGCAAATCGCCCTCTACTAAGTAGCTTTGCTGGATTTTTTTAGCGATACTAGACACTTCATCTTCGCTCAATTCATGCACGCGTTTGTCAAAAGAAATGCCCACCGCTTCTAAAATCTCTCTAGAACTCTTAAGCCCAATCCCATAAATATAGGTAAGGGCATACTCTACTCTCTTCTTTTTTGGTAAATCCACACCAGCAATCCTTGCCATGCTTTATCCTTGTCTTTGTTTGTGTTTAGGGGTAGCGCAGATCACTCTAATAACGCCCCTTCTTTTAATAATTTTGCACTTATCGCACATCTTTTTCACTGATGGCCTGACTTTCATGATTTTTCTCCTTTGAAAAAATTAGGCACTACTAAAAACTTTTATACTAACATATTTTCATTGAAATAACCCTTAAATTCATTTATATCTAAAAGTTATCCGACCCTTGTCTAAGCTATAGGGCGTAAGCTCTAGCTTAACCCTATCGCCTAAAGCAATCCTAATATAGTGCATGCGCATCTTTCCAGAAATACGGCACAACACCACATGCTTATTGTCTAATTCCACCTTAAAAGTAGCGTTAGGCAACGCCTCAATCACTTTCCCATCCACTTCTATAACATCATCTCTTGCCATTAACGCTCCGTAAGAATCACTGCTTTATTGCCAACTATGGCGATAGTATGCTCATGGTGGCTTGTGTTAAGCCCATCCACTGAAACCACGCTCCACTTATCCGCTAGTATTTTAGGCTCGCCCTGTTTTTGACACACCATAGGCTCTAAACAAAATACCATGCCCTCCTTGATTTTAGGGCCGCTATTAGCTTTGACGCCTTTTTCTAGGTAGTTGGGGATTTCTGGCTCTTCATGGGGTTTTTTACCAATGCCATGCCCGCAAAATCCCTTCAAAGGCACAAAGCCTCTTTCTGTAATAGCGCCCTCTAAAATCCGACTCAACTCTTTAAAATGCATGCCCACTCTAATTGAATTAATAGCATGCATCAAGCTCTCTTTAGAGCAAGCGAGCAATTTTTCATCTTGTGGGCTTATCGCACCTATGGGGAGAGTGATTGCCGAATCGCCATAATAACCATCCACCTCCACCCCCAAATCCAAGCCTATAATATCCCCTTCTTGTAAAACATAATCCGTAGGAATGCCATGAATGACCACCTCATTTAAGGACATGCACACAGAATTAGGGAATCCATATAGCCCCTTAAAAGCAGGCCTAGCATGAGAGGATTTGATAAAATCTTCAGCCATTTTATCCAGCTCTAAAAGTGAAACCCCAGGCCTTACTTCTCGCTCTAAAAGGGCTAACGCTTGAGCGGTCAATTCCCCGGCTTTTCTTAGGGCTTTGATTTCTTTTAGACTTTTAATAGAGATCGCCATTAAAAGCCTACCGCGCTTAAAGTTTTATACTTGCTCATATAAATTTGCGCTTCAATCTTTTTCATGGTATCAATAGCGACTTGAACCACAATCAGCACCGCCGTACCTCCAAAGTAAAAAGGCACGCCCATAGCCTTAACCAAAATCCAAGGCACGGTAGAAATGAGCGCCAAATACAATGAACCCCACAAAGTAAGTTTGCTCGCTACAGCATTCAAAAACGATGAAGTCCCCTCTCCAGGCCTAAGCCCTGGAATATACCCGCCATTACGCCTCAAATTATCCGCAATATCCTTAGAATTGAACACGATAGAAGAATAAAAATAAGCGAAAAAGATGATGAGTAAGAACATCAAAATATTATACGCATACCCTTGCGGGCTTAAAAAATCCGCAATCGCTTGCAAGGTTTTGTTGCTTGTGGCTTGCTGTAAAATCGTAGAAGGGAACACGAGCAAAGCTGAAGCGAAAATGGGGGGGATCACCCCGCTTAAATTCAACTTAATAGGAATGTAATTCATGATGCGTTTGTTTTGGTTTTGCATCACCACTTTACGCGCATAAGAAATAGGGATCCTACGCTCGGCTAATTCCACATAGATAATCGCAAAAATAGTCGCTAAAACAATCAGCACAATACCAATGAGCATTAAGACATTGATCACGCCCGTATTGACCAAATTGAATGTGCCTGAAATAGCTGATGGGATCCCTGAAACAATCCCAGCAAAAATAATAAGGCTGATCCCATTCCCCACGCCCCTTTGCGTGATTTGCTCCCCTATCCACATGAGCAGCATCGTCCCTGTAAGCATAGAAAACGCTGAAACGATCATAAAAACTTGCATATCAATCATGATCGCTCCATTGGCTCCTCCACTAATGCTCCTTAAACCCACTGAAACGCTCACCGCTTGGATTAGGGTGATTAAAATGGTCAAATAGCGCACGATTTGCATGTATTTTTGCATGCCGTCTCGCTCTTTTTTCATTTTAGCCAGGTTAGGGAAAGTCGCGCTCAAAAGCTCCATGATAATGGAAGAAGTGATATAGGGCATGATACCCAAAGAAATGATGCTCAAGCGAGAAACCGCATTCCCACTAAACATGTTAAACAACCCCAAAGCGTTGTTGGAATTGCTGTCAAAAAAAGCCTTGATCGCTGCTAAATCTACGCCGGGAATGGGGATATAAGCTAAGACTCTGTAGAGAAATAAAAAACCCAAAGTGATGAGTATCTTACTAGCAATGGCTTTATTCATAACTTATTCCTCTTAAATCAAGCTGATAGGGGCATTACTTCTGCCCGCTTGTTTTGATTCTCTCATCTTTAATTTTAGAAGCCAAGTTTTTAGCGTCTTTACCGATCAATTTCACGCCTTCAATATAAAGGGGGAAATGGTGTAAAGCGCACAAGCTTGAAAAAGTGATTTCTTCTAAATGTTTGATCGCTTCATTCTTTTCCACATTGATAGAATAGATATGAGAGTCTTTAGTCCTAAAACCTATTTTAGGCAAACGGCGTTGTAAGGGTTGTTGCCCTCCTTCAAAGCCTCTTTTAGCCTTATAGCCTGTCCTTGCGGTTTGGCCTTTACCGCCCCTTGTAGCGGTCTTTCCCATGCCGCTTCCTTGACCACGACCCACTCGTTTGATTTTTTTAACGCTACCTTTAGCCGGTTTTAAATTTTCTAATCCCATTACAATATCCTTTTTAACTACGCCTTGATTTTCGCTAGAGCGTCAAAAGTCGCGCGCACCACATTATAGGGGTTATTAGAGCCTAAAGATTTGGTTAGAATATCCTTAATGCCTGCCAATTCCACGATAGGGCGCGTTGAACCCCCAGCAATCACTCCCGTTCCCTCACTTGCCGGTTTGAGTAAAATACGGCTTGCGTTGTATTTATGCTCAATGTCATGAGCGATAGTCGTGCCTTTGATCGTTACATGGATTAGGTTTTTAAACGCATCATCTACCGCTTTTTTAATCGCATCAGGGACTTCTTTAGCCTTGCCCAAACCAAAGCCTACAAGCCCATTTTTATTGCCCACAACCACTAAAGCGTTAAAACGAAACCGCCTACCGCCCTTAACCACTTTGGTTACACGGCCAATATTCACAACGACTTCTTGAAACTCTTCTCTGTTAATCTCTTCCATACCTTTCCTTTCTGTCATAGAGCGATCCCATTCTCTCTCAAGCTTTCAGCAAACGCTGCCACCACGCCATGATAGAGGTAACCATTCCTGTCATAAACCGCTCGCTCAATCCCTGCTTTTTTCAATTCTTCAGCAAAGAGAGCGCCTAATTTTTTAGCGTCTTCTTGCGTGTTTTTAAAGCCCATTTTCCTGCCGTCAATATGCGTTATAGTGCTTTGTTTAACATCATCAATCGCTTGTGCATAGAAATAGCGATTCGAACGAAAAACGCTCACCCTAGGCCTTAATTTATCGCCCAAGAGTTTGCTTTTAATCCTTAATTTTCGGCGATCCCTTAAGGCTTTCTTTTTATACAATGCTTTCGCGTTCATCACTCCACCTTATTTATTTTTTAGCTGTCTTACCAGCTTTTCTAATAATGACTTCATTGCTGTATTTCACGCCCTTACCCTTGTATGGCTCTGGGGGTCTGAAGCTCCTGATTTCAGCGGCGACTTGCCCTACTTTTTGCTTATCGCTCCCTTTGATAGTGATCGTGTTTTTTTCCACCACCATTTCAATCCCTGCTGGAATGGGGTATTTCACCGGGTGGCTAAAACCCAAACTCAAATCCAAAGTTTTATTGCCCAAAGCCACCTTATAGCCCACGCCATTGACTTCTAAAGTCTTACTAAAGCCGGTGCTTAAGCCTATTACAATGTTGTTGGCTAACGCCCCATAAGTCCCCCAATAAGCCCTAGACTGCGCGTCTTCGCCCACAGGCTGGAAACTCAATTGGTTGTTTTCAAGCGTGATTTTCACTCGGTTGTGAGTTTCTAATTCATGCTTTTCTTTGCTGTTTTTAAAAAGAAGCTTGCTCCCTTCAACGCTCGCTTGCACAGAGCTTGGAATTTCAATGATTCTTTTCCCAATTCTTGACATTTTCAATCCTTTACCAAATGCTGCAAAGCACTTCGCCACCGACATTTTGTCTGTAAGCTTCTTCGTTGGTGATCACCCCCTTAGAAGTGCTTACCACAATCACGCCATAGCCATTTTTAAAGCGCTTCAACTCGTTTTTTTGCTTATACACACGACGACCGGGCTTGCTTAGGCGCTTCACTTCGCTGATTTTTGAATGCCCTTTTTCATCATAAGCCAATTGCACATAAACCGATTGTTTCTTGTCTTTATCTTTGATATTGAAATCTTTAATGAAGCCTTTTTCTTTAAAAATCTCTAAAATAGAAACCACGATTTTTGCGTAATAAAGCTGTGTGAATTCTAAGCGGCGCATAGAAGCGTTTCTCAAACGAGTTAATGAATCTGCAATTATATCATTTACCATATCTTATCCTTACCAACTGGCTTTTCTCAAGCCTGGGATGAGTCCCTCACTGCCCATTTTTCTTAGGCACACCCTACAAAGTCCAAAATCCCTATAAACCGAATGAGGTCTCCCACAAATGCGGCATCTGGTATAAGCCCTTACTTGAAATTTTGGTTTCCTTTGAGCCTTTGCTATCATTGATTTTTTAGCCATATTAACCCCTTATCTCACTTTTGCAAAAGGCAATCCAAGCAATTCTAACAACTTGAACGCTTCTTTATCGTTGTCCGTAGAAGTTACCATAGTGATGTTCATACCATGACTGACCATAATATCATCATAAACCACTTCCGGGAAAATCAATTGCTCATTGATCCCAAAGGTGTAATTCCCGCGCCCATCAAACCCATTCCGTGAAATCCCTCTAAAGTCTTTCACTCTGGGTAACGAAATCACAATCAGCTTTTCTAAGAAATTATACATGCGTTTATTCCTTAAGGTAACTTTCGCCCCTACCGCCATGCCTTCTCTGATCTTAAAACCCGCAACGGATTTTTTCGCTTTAGTAATAACCGCTTTTTGCCCTGCAATCAAAGAAATCGTTTGCGCGATATTTTGCATGATTTTCATGTCTTTTGCATGAGCCCCAGCGCCCACGCTGATAACGATTTTTTCTAGCTTGGGCAAAAGCATGGGGTTTTTGATGTCTAATTCTTGAGCGAGTTTTATTCTCACTTCATTTTGATAAAATTGTTTCAAACCAAACATGTATCCAACTCCTTAGGCTTTCTTCACATTGGAAATGTGCATGGGCTTTTCTTTATGGATAAAGCCCCCTTTAGGGTTATCATCAGTAGGTTTAATCGCTTTTTTCACCACCTTACACCCTTCAACAACCACTTGAGAAGTCTTAGGCAACACCGCTAAAACCTTAGCGACCTTACCCTTATCGTCTCCTGCAATGACTTTCACCATGTCATTTTTTTTGATTTCGCTTTTCATTATACAACCTCCGGCGCTAGAGAAATAATTTCCATGAAATTAGCGTAACGCACTTCTCGGCTCACTGGCCCAAAAATCCTTGTGCCAACAGGATCTTTTTTAGCGTCCAAGATCACTGCTGCGTTGTCATCAAAACGCACCAAAGAACCATTTTTCCTTTGGATTTCTTTTTTCGTTCTCACCACAACGGCTTTGACGACTTGACCGCGCTTCACCTTGCCATTAGGGATAGCTTTTTTCACGGAAGCCACAATCACGCTACCCACGCTCGCATAGCGTTTGTGGCTGCCTCCTAACACCTTAATGCACATGATTTCTTTCGCGCCGCTATTGTCAGCGACATTCAATCTCGTAAAACTCTGTATCATGCTTATACTCCCACCACTAAAATTTCTTTAAGCGTGAAAGACTTGGTTTTAGAAAGCGGTCTGCACTCAATCGCGCTCACAAAATCCCCTACTTTCACCTGATTGTTTTCATCATGGATAGTGTATTTTTTAAACTTTTTAACAATCTTGCGGTATTTTTCATGCACCACTTTTCTTTCCACAAGAATCACAGCACTTTTTTCAGCAAACTTGCTGATAACCTTGCCTTGCACTAGCCTTTTATGCGGCTCTTTTGTATTCATTGCTTACCCTTTTTTTACTCAACGCTAGAAGAATAATATGCATTAATGGCCGTGTTAATGCGAGCGATATTTCTTCTGGCTTTCTTAATCTCGTTAGGATTACTCAATTGCATAGCCTTTAACTTAACGCGTAACTCAAAAAGCTCCGCTTTTTTAGCATGCAACAACTCTTCTAATTCCTTGATACTTTTATCTTTCAATTCAGTATATTTCATTTTCGCTCTCACAAGTTACAATTTTGGTTTTAAAAGGAAGTTTGCTCTGAGCTAACGCTAAAGCTTCTCTCGCTAGTCCTTCTTCAATGCCTAGCATTTCATAAACGATCCTGCCCGGCTTGATGTTCATCACCCATTTTTCCACAGAGCCTTTACCTTTACCCATCCTCGTTTCTAAAGGTTTAGCGGTCAAAGGCTTATCGGGAAACACTCTAATCCACACCTTACCCGCTCTTTTAATGTGCCTTGTCATGGCCACCCTTGCGGATTCAATCTGGCGTGAATCGATCCTCCCATGCTCTATGGCTTTAATCGCAATGTCCCCAAACGCAATGGAGTTACCACGATGGGCTTTCCCACGATTGCGCCCTTTCATTTGCTTTCTGTATTTTGTTCTTTTTGGCATTAACATGATTATTGCCTCCCTCTTCTGCTTCTTCTAGGCTCTCTTTCTTCTTTAGCCTCTTCTTTTTTCTCAAATTGGATGCCTTTTTGCAAAACTTCCCCTTTGAAAATCCACACTTTCACGCCAATAATACCATATACCGTCATCGCTTCAGCAAAGCCATAATCAATCTTAGCCCTTAAGGTGTGTAAAGGCACGCGCCCTTCCATATACCATTCGGTGCGAGCGATTTCAGCCCCTGCTAAACGGCCAGAAACGCGCACCTTGATCCCTTTAGCGCCGGATTTTAACGCCGCTTGCATGACTTTTTTCATCGCGCGGCGGAAAGCGACCCTTTTTTCTAACTGGGTGGCTACATTTTCTGCGGCTAATTGGGCGTCAGCTTGGGGGCGTTTGACTTCTTTAATATTAATGGAGACTTCTTTTTTGATGAGCGTTTTTAGGCCTTCTTTGACTTTTTCAATATCCACGCCTTTTTTACCAATGATAAGCCCTGGGCGAGCCGCTACGACCGTAACGCGCAGTTTTTTAGCCGCTCTTTCAATCACAATCTCGCTCACGCCAGCGTAATAAAGCTCTTTTTTAAGGAATTTCCTAATCTTATTGTCTTCATCAATATTGCTTGGAGCGGTGCGAGCGCTAGGGAACCATCTGGAAGTCCAATTCCTATTAATACCTAATCTCAAACCTACCGGATTAACTTTTTGTCCCATGCCCTACTTACCTTCTGCTTGATTTTTTTTATGGCTTTTAGAAGATTTCATTTCTTTCCCTTCTGCTACTTCTACGAATACATGAGATGTTGGCTTTCTAATGGCTGTGGCTCTGCCTTTAGCCCTTGGAATGGAGCGCCTAAGCACAGGGCCTGCATCCACTCTGCAAGAAACAATTAAAGTGCTCTTAGCGTCCAATGAGCCGTTAGCGACCGCAGAAGCTACCACTTTTGAAAGCACTCTAGCCGCTTTATTGGGCGTAAATTCTAAACTAGCGATCGCTAATTCAGCGTTCATGCCTTGAATCTGTCTTGCAATCAATCTGGCTTTAGTAGGAGATAAACGCACAAATCTTAATAACGCTTTGCTCATTCTACCCCCTTACTTGCCAATCTTTTTTTGGACACTGCCTTTGTGCCCTTTAAAAGTTCTTGTAGGAGCGAATTCCCCTAACTTATAACCCACATGGTTTTCTGTGATATACACAGGGACAAAAACCCTGCCATTATGCACATTATAAGTAAAACCAATCATTTCAGGCAAAATGGTGCTTCTTCTAGACCATGTTTTAATCGGGCGGTTATCCTTGCCCTCTTTTGCCTTGAGCGTTTTTTTCATCAAGTGGTCGTCTATAAAAGGACCCTTTTTAATTGACCTAGACATTCTTTAACCCTTTATTTATATTTCTTTCTGGAAATGATGAGCTTGTCGCTAGCTTTTTTCTTTCTAGTTTTATAGCCCTTAGCTGGAGTGCCCCAAGGCGATACAGGATGACCGCTTGTCCCTGTTTTACCCTCACCCCCACCATGCGGGTGATCCACGGGGTTCATCGCGCTCCCACGAGTTTGTGGGCGGATCCCTCTGTGGCGGTTACGCCCTGCCTTACCGATAGAGACATTGATAAAATCTTCGTTCCCTACCACGCCAATGCTTGCCATGCATTCGCTTAGAATGTAGCGCATTTCAGAGCTTGGCATCCTAATAATGGTGTATTTATTTTCTCTACCCATGATTTGAGCGCTCATCCCTGCGCTTCTGGCTAATTGCCCGCCAGCCCCCGGATGCATTTCAATATTATGCACCACCGTTCCTATGGGGATATTTTTTAACTTCATCGCAAAGCCCACTTTAATATCCAAACCGCCTTCAGCAGCGATAACGCTATCGCCCACTTTCAAACCGCTTGGCTGTAAAATATAGCGTTTGTCCCCATCAGGATAGACTACAAGAGCGATGCGCGCGTTTCTGTAAGGATCATACTCAATCGCAGCCACTTTCCCTTCAATATTGTATTTGTTGCGCTTGAAATCAATAATGCGATAGAGTTTTTTAGCCCCTCTCTCTTTGTGGCGGCTAGTGATTCGCCCGTTATTGTTCCTCCCTGCTGTCGCTTTAAGCTTAGTGAGTAAGCCTTTGACACTGCTTTTTGCGGTAATGTCTTTAGAGTCCAACACCGACATGAAGCGTCTGCTTGGGGTGTAGGGCTTATAAGTTTTAATCGCCATAACGCTTTCTCCTTTCTACGCGCCAAGGGCGGCAATGCTAGCGCCCTCTGGAACTTTCACATAAAATTTCTTAAACGACTTTCTTTGTCCAAGCTTCCCTCTAAAGCGTTTCACCTTACCTTCTTGTTTCAAAGAATTGATTTTCAAAGGCTCAAAGCCAAAGTAAGTTTTAAACACTTCTTTGAGCTGGTTTTTGGTTACATTTTGAGCCGTTTGGACCACTAAAACACCTTTTTCTTGCAATCCTAATGACTTTTCAGTGTAAAGAATTGACTTTATATCCATGATGTCTGCCATTTTTTACTCCTCTGTCTTATCTTGCACCGCATGCTGAAACGCCGCTTCTTCCATCACGACAGAGCTAAACGCCGCTAAAAGATAAGCGTTTAACTCGCTCACATCAATAATGAGGCATTTTTTAAGGTTACTAAAGGCTAACTCGGTGTATTCGTCCATGTTTAAACACACAAACAAAGTGTCTCGTTGCTCTAAAGCCTGGAACATTTGGTTGGCTTCTTTAGTCAAATGCTTCCTTTTATTGTCTTCAACCACGCCCTTTATAGCGATTTTTTCCACCACAAACAGCTTGTTCGCTTGCGCTTTTTCTTCTAAAGCGTATTCTAAAGCCAAGCGTTTTTGTTTTTTGTTGATTTTAAGGTTGTAATTGCGCTTATTCGTAGCCCCATGAGAGACACCCCCACCCACAAACACAGGCGAAGTGATGCTCCCTGCTCTGGCTCTCCCGCCCCCTTTTTGCGCCCAAGGCTTCCTACCGCCCCCGCTCACTTCAGCGCGGTTTTTACTTTTAGCGGTATTAGCGCGCGCAGAAGATAAATAATGTTTCACGTAAAGATAGAGGTTATGGCTGTTGATGCCCTCATATCTTTTAGGTAACTCCACGCTACCCTTTTCTTTCAAATGGCTGTCTAAAACGATGGCCTTACTCATATCAAACCCTTTATATTATATTCAGTGTATGGTTTTATACCGCTCTAATGCGTCCATAAGCCCCAGAAAAGCCGGCCACTGAACCCTTTAGCACTAACACCATACTTTCTTTATCAAAAGAGAGTACCTCGTTTTGGCAAGTAACTAGCTCATTGCCATAATGCCCTGCCATTTTCCTACCCTTTTGCACTCTTCCTGGCCATTCTCGGTTACCAATAGAACCAGGGCGGCGGTGGAATCGGCTCCCATGCGCTGCAGGCCCGCCTTGGAAATTCCAACGCTTCATCACCCCCGCAAAGCCTCTCCCCTTCGTTTTAAAGCTCGCTTTAACCCTTTTAAGCGTTTCTAAAGCGCTCAAATCCAAATCGCCCAACTCTTGTTGCTGGGAAGCTTTTAAGGTGGCGAAATGGTTAAACTCTTTGCTGAGCTGGTATTTCTTTTGCTGGCCTTCAATCGCCTTATTGTGTTTTTTATGCATCGCATAGGCCACTAAAGCTTTCCCGTTTTCTAGCTGGCACACCTTCGCTTGCAAGACTTTAAGCAAGGTTACAGGCGTGCTGTTAGCGTCAATCGTGCGGCTCATGCCTATCTTTTGAACTAAAAATTCCATATCTAACCCTTATTTTATGATCTCAATGCGTTAGGACTACTTCGTTTCCATAGAGGTTACTTCTACATCCACTTCAGGAGCTAAATCCAACTTCATCAAGCTATCCACGGTTTCTGGGGTGGCCGAAATAATATCAATCAATCGGCTATAAACCCTAATCTCAAACTGCTCTCTTGAATCCTTATTGACATGCGGGGAGCGTAAAACGGTGTAACGCTTATTCTTAGTCGGTAAAGGGATAGGCCCTCTAATTTCAGAACCTGAACGCTTTACGGCCTCCACGATAGCCACAACAGAGCGATCCAACACTCTATGGTCATAAGCTTTGAGCTTCAACCTGATTTTTTCCATAAACTCTCCTAAAAGAACTCGTTTCATTCGTTACTCAAAACAGAATAAAACAATAAAATAAAAACTGAAATACTACTCAAAATGCGCCATTTAGTCAATAACTTTTGCTATTTTTAGGGCTTTTTAGAGATTTTTACTTCCTTTTTATAAGGAAATATAAAAAAATGCGCTACGATTATCTCAATTCAATCCCATTTGAAAGGAAGTTCATGCCCCTTTCTTGCTTGCACCCTTTTGGGCCTTTTGAAACCCCTAAAGAGCCGGCGTTAAACAACCCGCTTTTAAGCCCACCTTCAAGCGATAAAATCTGTCTTTTAGGGCCGATGAAATCCGGTAAAACCACTTTCGCCCTCAAACTAGCGAAGGATTTTAAAAACCCTATGTATCTCAATTACAACGACATGCGTTTGAACCAAAATATTTTAAGCTCGTGGCTTTTAAAATGGCATTTAGAAAAGAAAATGGACTTGCTCATTTTAGACAATATAGAGCGCTTGGATTTCAGCCTGCCTAAGCTTCCCAAAATCATTCTTATCCCTAATTGTTTAAGCCCCATAACAGCACCCCATTTTAGCTTATGCTATGCGTTAGGGTTGAGTTTTAAAGAATACACTCGCTTTTTCAAACCCAACACTCCTAAAAACACTCTGTTTAACCGCTTTTTAAGAGACGGCAACGCTTTAGATTCGATTTTTACAGAAAACGAACAAGAAAAAATCCTAAAAAAAACAAGAAAATATCAAATTAATCTTTCAAACTTACGCCCCCTTAATGGCTAAAATCTGCGCACATCAATCTAAGTTTGTGAGCGCTTTTTATCTTTATACGCAACTCAAAAAAGAGCTGAAAATTTCTAAAGACACCCTTTATAAATTTTTACACGCGCTAGAAAAACAACGCATCCTTTTTTTAGTCCCTGATTTTGAAAGCCATAAAACCAAATTGTATTTGTGCGATTTTGCCTTGCCTTATAGCCTGACTCCTAGCCCCTCGCTTTTAAGCGTTTTTGAAAACATGGTTTTTTTAGAGCTTTACAAGCAATTCCCAAACTACGAGCTTTACTCCCATGATAACGGGATTTTTATCTTGCACAAAAATTCCACCAACAAGCTCGTCCTCATCGCCCACGCTTTCCCCACGCCCCATTTTTTAGAAAAACAGCTTCTATGGTGCCACAAACATGGGTTTTTAAACATTGCAGTCGTTTCTATCAACGCCCCTATTTCAGCAACCAATCCCCCCTACAAACACCTTAATTTCATTGATTTTTCTTTGGATATTCAATCTATTTTGGTATAATAGTTATTATGTATTTATGTATTTATGTATTTATGTATTTATGTATTTATGTATTTATGTATTTATGTATTTATGTATTTATGTATTTATGTATTTATGTATTTATGTATTTATGTATTTATGTATTTATGTATTTATGTATTTATGTATTTATGTATTTAATATTATTACTAACATTTTTAAATGATTATTGCATATTTTTTATTTTTTCTTAAGCTAACTCGCTATAAGCTATCCTAGTATTTCTCCTTTTTGAGAAATACCCACCTACCCTAAAAGCGTAGGATATTTTTTTTATAGAAAGGAAGCTATAATGAACGCATTGAAGAAATTAAGTTTTTGCGCCTTGTTATCCCTAGGCCTTTTCGCTCAAACAGCGCATGCTAAGAGCTTTCAAGACATCGCAGACTATCCTAGTTGGCTTAAAGTCAATCTTTTTAACAAAAAGAACCCGCCCAATCAATATGTCGGATCGGCTTCTATTTCCGGTAAAAGGAACGATTTTTACTGTTCCTTAAAACA
>NZ_MTWR01000052.1:0-3688 GCF_001998165.1 Helicobacter pylori
GCGATTAAAAAATCATGCGTTAAATAACGCACCCAATAATAAAAAAAATAATAAAGAAATAGAGCTACCCACCCACATCACCAGTAATTTAAAAAAAGAGCTTAGAGACTATCAAAAAAAAGCGATAGATAATTATTTAGAAAAACGCCAATCTAACCCCACTCAAAAGCATTTCATGTTTGAAATGGCCACCGGTAGCGGTAAAACCTTAGTGATGGCGGGTTTGATTTTAGAATGCTATAAGCAAGGCTATCAAAACTTTATCTTTTTTGTGAATAGCGCCAGCATTTTAGAAAAAACGAAATTGAATTTTACAGACAGCGCCTCATCAAAATACCTTTTTAGTGAAAATATCAATATCAATGATGAAAACACAGAAATTAAAAGCATCAACAATTTAAACGAAAGCCACAGCAACGCTATCAACATTTATTTCAGCACCATTCAGGGCTTGTTTTCATTATTCACTAAAGCTAAAGAAAACGCTATCACCCTAGAGGATTTAAAAGATCAGAAATTGGTTTTTTTAGCGGATGAAGCGCACCATTTAAACACAGAGACTAAAAAGAAATTGAATGATAGTGAGGCTAGTGAAAAACGCAACTGGGAAAGCGTGGTGAAATTAGCCCTAGAACAAAATAAAGACAATTTATTGCTGGAATTTAGCGCCACTATCCCTAATGAAAAAAGCGTTAAAGACAAGTATGAAAACTTAAAGGTGGTAACTTACACCTTAAAACAATTTAGCGAGGATAAATTTTGCAAAAACATCTACTCCCTTTCCTATGAAAATAAAGCATTAGAAACACGCTTTCTAGGGGCATGCGTTTCCAGTTTGTATAAAGAATTACTAGCCCAACACCACAATATTGAAAACTTTAAACCCTGTATTTTGTTTAAAAGCGAAAGGATTGAAGAGAGTAAAAAAAATCAAGAGCGCTTCAATGCGTTTTTAGAAAATTTAAGCCCTTTAGATTTAGAAAATTTTTTCAATCACAGCCGCAACGCTTTTTTTAAAGCCGCTAAAAACTTTTTTGATGAGCAAAAATACACCCCTAACCTTGTCGCGCTCCTACAAAATAAATTCAAAGAAAGCGTTCAAATTAACACCAATAACGAAAAAGAATTAGAAAAGGGCATGCTTTTATTGAACTCCCTAGAAGACAGAGACAACCCTAAAAGAGTGATTTTTAGCGTGGATAAGCTCAATGAAGGTTGGGATGTGTTGAATTTGTTTGACATTGTCAGGCTTAAAAACAAAGCGAGTCAAAAAGACACCACCAAAGACGCCCAACTCATAGGGCGAGGAGCGAGATACTACCCCTTTAGCTACAACGATTTCAAGCCAGGCCGCATAGAGTTTCACCAACGCAAATTTGATTTTTCCAACCCCTTAAGCGCGCTAGAAAGGTTAGACTACCATGCCGTTTATGACAGCGAGTTTATCGCTAAATTAAACAACGAGTTACAAGATTTAGGATTAGGATTTGTAAATGAAAAACAGACTATCCCCTTAACACCCACCAAGCGTTTCAAATGCTACTATGCGAGCAACACAAAAGATAAGAATAAAAACTTATTCAATAAAGACTATTCAGACCCTGTTGAAGCCACACTCCAAAGCTTGCATGTCCCCTTATTTGGCTTTAATGTGCGTGAAAAGCAAGTGGATTTTAAAGAAGAAAATAAAGGCGATAAAACTTATTTTAAGCCCCATGCCTTAAATGAAATCCCCCTAAATTATTTTTTAAAAGCCCTTAATTTAAAAAACCTGGATTTCAAAACGCTTAAAAAAGCCTTTAAAAAACATGCCTTTAACAATAAAGTGGGATTTATAGAGCAATATATTTCGCCATTAAAAACAAACTTCCACAAAAACCAAAAGTTTGACGACAACAAAATCCTTTTAAAACTCGCTGTTTATATCATTGGAAACTTAAAGGACACGCTTTTAAAAGAGCAAGATAAATACGATGTGAGCGCGTTAGAATTAAAAGAATTTGAAACGCATAATAAAAGCCTTAGCGCTAGCGAGTTGGAAAAAGGCATTCCCTTTTATGAATGGCTGCTTTTTAAAGACATGCGGAAACTGGACAGCGATTTAGAAAGGGATTTTTTAGATTTTATCAATAAAAATAAAGAGCTTTTAAACAAGAAATTCAAAGAATGGTGCGTTTTAAGGAACGATCATTTCGCTGAATTAAAAGTTTTTTGCAATATAGAAAATAGCCCTTTTTACGCGCAAGGTTTTGAGCCGGATTTTATCCTTTTTGCTCAAACGCATGAAGATGGATTTTTAGGCTTCACTTGTTACATGGAAGCTAAAGGCGAGCATTTAGAGCCTTCTAACGCTTGGAAAAAAGAATTTTTAGAAATGCTAGAAAACGCCACGCTTAAAAGCCATAACAAAAAACTCCATTTAAAAGGCTTGCCGTTTTTCACGCTCCATAATAGCGTAGTCAATGGCGATTTTCAAACCGCTTTCCATCAAACTTTTAAGGACAAAGAATGTTAAAAACCCCACTCAAAACCCTACTAGATATTTTAATCAATCATTTCACTAAAGAACGCTTAGAAACTTTAATTATAGAGCATGATGAAAAGCTTTTAATTTTCATGCTTGAGCATGAAAACGCTAACGACTATAAAAAACACTTTTTTAAAATGATCGCTAATTCGCTCGTATTCAATGAAAAAGCGTTATTAGAATGTTTAGAAATAAAAGAATTAGATCGCTCTTTCACACGATTTAAAAATAAAATAGGTTTGTATTCACAAGGGGGTTTTATCAAATCTAGCGGATCCGTCGTTTTGCATTTCCCTTTTAAAGACGATGTTTTACTCGGTAACGCTAAAGATAACAACACCAAATCTGACGAGCTTTTTTACCATGAAATATTGCATAAAAACGAAATTGACACGCTTTTAAGTCAAAAAGCGTTGTGCCGTTTTGAAATGCATGGACAAGGCGATTTAGAAAACGCTTTAAAAGATGAAAGCACGAACTACCTTATCAAAGGCAATAACTTGATCGCTCTCCATTCTTTAAAAAAGAAATTCGCTAAACAAGTGAAATGCATCTACATTGACCCCCCTTATAATACGGGTAATGACAGCTTTAACTATAACGATAATTTCAACCACAGCTCTTGGCTAGTGTTTATGAAAAACAGGCTTGAAGCGGCTAGGGAATTTTTAAGCGATGATGGCGTGATTTTTGTGCAATGCGATGACAACGAACAGGCTTATTTAAAGGTTTTAATGGATGAGATTTTTCTTAGGGAGAATTTTGTGGCGAATTTGCATGTAGAATTATCAACAACGCAAGGCATGAAAGTGGCTTCGGCTAAAAAAGGAAATATTGTTAAAAATGCCGAATATATTTTAATTTATTCAAAAAATATGGAGAATTTTAGTTTTATCCGTTCTCTTTATGTAGCTAAAGAATGGGATGAACACTATTCGATCTATATAGATCCTAAAACTAAAAAACGAGAAACACTATTAAATTTCTTAAAAAGTAAGTATGAGAATATAACAAAAGACAAAGTCATGGCTCTTTATAATGACGATAAAGATTTTAGAGATTTTGTCCATAAAAATGCGGATAATATTTACAGAGATAATAATGCTGAGATTAATTTTAATTTCACGCAAGAACAAGAAAGCAATCTTAATAGTGGAGAGA
>NZ_MTWR01000053.1:0-35135 GCF_001998165.1 Helicobacter pylori
GCTAAGGAATTAAAAAATAACGCCAATTTAATTGTTCGACGCACTGATAAGTTAGATAAGGCTATCAATAAGCGTGAAAGCTTGCAAAGAGAGTTTGAAAGACGCATTAAGCACTTGGATAACAAGATTGAAATGCTTAGTAACAATATTGAAGAATTAAAAAGAAAGTAATTCTATGGACTTAGACAAACTCAAAGATTATAGGGCTTTAAGAAACGCTATTTTAAGGCTATTGCCTTATTTAGATAGCGGTATTACAGAGCTAATTATGAATAAAGAAAAAGAAATTTGGCTCTATAAGCTTAATGGAGGGCTATGCTATAGGCTATATGTTTTATCAAAAAATCAAAAATGTAGCTAGTTCTATTTATAGGGCGGAGTTTTTTGAAATCACACCAAGTGGGATTAACAAGGGCTTACAAAACGCCCTTTTATTTGAAAACACCAATAGGCAAATGTATCAAAGCGCTTTAGCAAGACGAGTTGCAGATATGCTCTTAGGTTTTACGCTATCCCCTTATTTAGGTAAGGCTTTAGGACAAATGAAAGGTAGTAGTGCTGGGCGAGTGCAAACCCCTTGTTTAAAACTCATTGTAGATAGAGACAGAGAGATTGAAAAATTTAAGGCTTTACCTGAAAATGAGAAAGTAAGCTATCAAATTCAAGCTAAGATTAACGATAGTGCTAACAGAGAAGTAACTATCAAGCATTGTGATGAAAAGGGCGAAGAGATTAAATTCAATGATAAAGAAGAGGCTTTAAAACTCTTTGAGAGCTTAAAGGATAATAAAGCTTGTCTTTTAAAGGATTTAAAAAACTCTGTTGTAGAGACTAAACCTAAAAAGCCCTTTATCACTTCTACGCTTTTAGAAAAAGCAAGTTCTATGCTTGGTTTAAGTATTAGCGAAGTGCAATCACTAGCTCAAAATCTCTTTGAGGCTGGACTGATTACTTACATTAGGACAGATGCGGAAAGTTTGAGCATGGAGTTTTTAGATGAGACAGAGAGCTTTTATGCACCTATTTATAAGGACTTGTATTTAAAAAGAGAATACAAGGCTGGCAAGCAAAGCCAAGCAGAAGCCCATGAAGCAATTCGCATCACACACCCCCATACTACTGAAGATTTAGAAAGCATAGTCTATAATGCTAATATTACTAATCAAGACGCTTTAAAACTCTATCAACTCATTTTTGAAAGGACTATTGAAAGTCAAGGCAAGAATGCCATTTATGACAAGCAAAATTTGCTCTTTAAAATCAAAAACGAGTATTTTAAATGTTCTGTAAAGGGTTTAAAAAGTGCTGGATTTTTAGCAATGTTTTCTAAAAAAGAGCTAGAAAATGATGAAAGTAATGATGATAAAGACAATAAAGAAAAAGAACAAAACGCACAATTTAATCTAAAAATTGATGATGTGTTAAGTCTAAATGACTTAGTTTTAGCCACCATTAAAAGAAATGCCCCAAGTGCTTATAAAGAGGCAGATTTTGTCAAGCTTTTAGAAAATAAAGGCATAGGCAGACCTAGCACTTATGCGAGCTATTTGCCTACGCTTGTAAAAAGAGAATACATCAGCATTAGCCAAGATAAAAAACACATTATTACGCCTACACACAAGGGTAAAAGAGTGGTAGAAGTGTTTGAAAATGCTTATCAATTCATTATTGATTTGACCTATACTAAACAAATGGAAGAAGTGCTAGATGAGATTGTAGAAAATAAAAGCTCTTATGTGGATTTTATCAGCAATTTAAATTCTAAATGCCCTAAGATTGAAAAGCTAGAAAGAAATGATGATGAGATAAAACCTAGCAGTGAAGGACAAATCACTTATATAGAAAATATTTTAAGAGATTTGCAATTAAATTTAAGCGAAGAGTTTAAAAACTACAAAGAAGACAACAGAGTGGCTAAGGCGTTTTTAGACCGATACATTAAAGAGCATGAGTTTTTTAAGAAAAACAACAAAAAGGCTAGTAGCTCTAATAATGATGAAAATAGACCCGCTACGCCTAAACAAATTAGCTTTGCTGAGATGTTAGCTAAAAAGCATAATGTCAAGCTCCCCAAAGGATTTAAATATAGCATGAAAGTGTGTGGGGATTTTATCAATGAGTATCATAAGAAGTAGTAAGTAAAATTTTGCTAAACTAGAACCTAGTTAAATTGAATTAAGGAGTTTAGCATGCTTTATATTCCGCCTACTTCTAAAGAAGTCTATGTTAGTTCTATTGTAGCTTTAAATATCCACTCCCCACAAGGCACAGGAGATTGGCATAGCTCAAGAGCTTTAATGCCTAATGCTATTGATTTATGCCATTACATTTATGGCAAAGACCAAGAAAGAAACACTAATCATTTATTAGGTGATTTAGGCATTATAGATGGCACAGAAAGATTAAATAAAATGGGCTATTATCCAGAAAATTCTCCCACTTATATTGCAGAGCATCCAAGAGCTTGTGTGGATTATCTCTATATGGCAGTATTAAAAACAGGTTCGCTAGGTAGAGTTATGCTAGATGAATGGTTTCCTAGCATTGAAGATAAGAAAAGCGTGTATACACTCATAGAAGTGATGAAACCCAAATTAAACAAGCAAGAAAGAGAGAATTTAGATAAATGGATAGCAAGAAACCCCATTACCGAGTGATTTTAAGCGAACAAGAAATCTATCATGAAAGATTGATGAGAGCCATTGTTAAAAATCTAGCCGACACCCCTATGGTATTAAAAGGCGGAACAGCTTTGTATCTAGGCTATGGCTTAAATCGTTTTTCAGAAGATTTAGACTTTGATTGTCATAAAAAATCAATCTCTTAGGCAGAGTAAAGAGCGCTATTCCTAATGGCATTATCTTAAATGATATTCATATTAAAAAAGACACTGATAGTGTGGGGCGTTATATGGTGCGTTATGCTACCAAAGACAATAAAGAAGAACAAACTTTAAGATTAGAAATATATTATAGAGACGCACCAAAAGAGAGCGAAGTCAATGTGATTGAGGGAATGCGAATTGCTAAAATAGAGCGTATTATTGATAACAAACTCTGTGCTTGCTTTGATGGGGAGCATATAAGAACTAAAGCTAGAGATTTATTTGATTTGCATTTTTTAGCCAAGCATTATGAAGAACATTTTAACTTAGATTTAGCAAGTCGCTTAAAAGATTTTAGCAAAGACCCTGATAAATTAGTGAGCGATTATTTAGTAGATGTAAAACTAGATGCTTTATTAAATCAAATTATGGACTTAGAAGAAACAGCCCTAGAATTAGGGGTAATGGCTCAACTAATACATAAAAAACTTGAAAAACAATCTCATTCCCTTAATGCCTTGCAAGAGCAACAAGGCTATAGCAATAATGATAATAGCCTAGACAATTCTAATGAAAACACCTACACACCTAAGCGTAGGCGATAAGTAACCTTATTGAGTGGGTATTTGATAGTTTTTAGTTGTTTTGTCTTGTTAATTTAATTCTATTTAAAACTACTTAAATACCCTTGCTCTCTAAAATCTCTTTAAAACATTGTTGCAATTTTTTAGAAAATGGCTCTTTTTCTTTGTCATAGTCTTTTCCTAAGCTGATATAAAGTGCGGTGTCTTTGTCTTTAAAGTCTTTGATTTCTTTTGTAGGTTTATAACTCAAAAATTCTCTAATCTCTTTAGCATAACCTTTTACTAAAACTTGCAATAAGTCAATGTCATAAGAAAATTTATCTTTAAGGACATTTTGAGCGATTTCTATTAAGCACTCATCATAGATTTCTACACTTTCATTAAACACTTCTTCTACATCACTTTCTTTAATACCATTTAAAAATAGATAGTAATTAAAGAGCCTATCTTCTTTTTCTTCATTTAGCCATTCTAAATCATCTTCATATTCTTCTTCATCTATAGGCTTAAAATCACTAGGAATAGTGTCTTCATGATCAATAGGACTAAACTTACACATCAAGCGTGAAATAAGAATTTTAGGGGCATTCTCATTGCTTATCTTAGCAAACACCATATTGGCTAAGATATTAGCTAGGATTAACTTCTCTACTAAACTAGCTTGGCTGATTTCTTGTTCTAGTGTATCCTTAAACTTTAAAGGGGTGTCTTTATAGATTATCTTATGCGTAAAAAATTCATTCAAGTTCATTGTTTTCATTATTGCCCTTTTCTTTGTTTTGTAATCTTTCTAGTTGCTTTAAAAGCTTTTGCTCTTGGGTGTTTTTTCTGTGTTTTAAATGCCTAATAAGCGCTTCTTCAATAAAAGTGCTTCGTGTCTCTTTAAATGAGCCAAATTCTAGCAAAAATTCATCAAGTTCTTTTATCACACAAGGACTAAAGGCAATGTTAAAGCTCTTTTTCTTATCTTCATCTAACAAGCTTTTTTTACGCCCCCTTTTTTTAGGGATTTTTACTTCCTTTGTGCTAGACTCTTGTTTTAGGGGGGTATCTTGGGCTTGTTCTTCTTGTTCTTCAAACTTCTTTTCTAGCTCATCAATTTGTTGTAAATCCATACTTGTATGCTCCTTATTGTGTTTATTTTTGTGCTTTTTAACTCTTCTAAAACGCATGTCTTTTCTCTTTTTCTAAATGGCTTTTTAATTCGTTGTGAAAATTAACCCACTCATTGATAGCCTTTCTATCGCTGTATTCTATGACCCCTAAGCCTTCGCTTACACTGCGCTTATAAACAATGCGCTCACTCAAAGAGCTTTCTAAAAGTGTAATCCTATCGCTAGGGTTATTTTCTTTAATAAACTCTATTAAGGCTTGTCTTTCTTTAAGGGTAGGAATAGTAGGCATTCTATTGATGACAATTAAGGCTCTTAGATTTTCATTAAGCTCTTGGAGTTGCTCAATTCTTTCTAGCATATTAGCTAAGACTTCAGTGTCTAATTGGCTAGGAGTTGTTGGCACTAGCACAATATCACTTAAAAGCATAGCTTTTTGGGTTTCTTTGCTGTATTCCCCATTAGTATCAATAAGGATATTTTCATACTTAGATACCATTTGCTTTAAAGTATCGCTAAAGCCACTACTACGATTAAATAAGCTAAAAGTGGGGCGTTCTTTTTCAGCACGAATTGTAGCAAAAGTTTCCATAGACTTTTGGCTATCTGTATCTAAAACAACCACTTCTTTATTGTCTTTGAGTAATTGCACGGCTAAGTTTAAACAAAGCGTGCTTTTACCACTGCCACCCTTTTCATTAGCAATGCAAATGGTCATGTTATTTTCCTTATTTTAGTTGTTTTAAAAGTATATCACAATTATATAGATTTTGAATTAACTTTAAACAATTTGATTGTTTAAGATTGTTTATATAAATATAGTAAATAATTAAACTTAGTAAGGGATAATAAACTATGTTATTTAAAGAGTATTTAGTTTTTAATTTAATATTACAATGTTAAAAGAATTTATTCTTATTTAGCTTATATCATTAAACTATTAAGAAATTAAATTATCAATTAAATTTAAAGCATTTTAAGCGAACTTTCTCAAGAAATTCTAAGGTTTAATTTGTCTTTTTCATTTTTAAAAAAAGTTTTTTAAACATTAAAAAGGAGCAGAAAACTATCATTTTAGCTTAAGATTAGCTTAAATTTTAACTTTTTTCATTAAATTTTTAGGTTTATTTACTTTTCATTTACTTTTAGATTAAGTTACGCATTTTAGGGGGTTGCATGGTTTGAGCCTAAAAAATGTGTGCGTACACACTTGTGTTTTTTGCTTAAAAATAGCTTAAAAAGTGGCATATGTGTACGCACACACTTTGAAAAAGTAAATAAGTCAAGACCTTGATTTCCTTGTAATTTTAATGGCATTCTAAAAAGATTTTTTAAAAAACAAGGACAGAAAAAATGACACAAGATTTTTTAGAACTTAAAGAGGGAAAATACCCTATGAATGAATGGCAAATGATAGAGTTTATGCAAATGGGAGTAGAGCCTAAAAGCGAACAAGAAACAAAAATAGAGTTAGAACATTCCTTAGAAAATGAAGTCAATAAAAACAAGGAGCATTAAATGAAAGCGTGGAATGAAATGGATATTAAAGAGCAAAAAGAGATTTTTGCTAGGTTTTTAGCGAGCGAAATTGCTAAAAGTTTAGAATCTGGATTAGAGTTTAAGCCAAATAATAGAGCTTATAATGGTAATGCTGGCAATGCCTATAATGGCTTAAATTCTCTTATTTTAGATGCCAAGCAACATGAGAATAGCTATGAGAGTAATGTTTGGGTAGGTTTAGATGATGCCTTAAAACTTGGGGCAAACCCTAAAGAAGTGGAGCTTGTGTTTGAATGGGTCTCATTGGAGTTATTTTCATTCTCTTTAGAGCTTTCTTCTAATTCTTCATTGATTGAAGTAGTCATTTCTAATTTCTTTTTCTCAAAGAAAGATTTGACATTAGAAGTAATGCTCTCAAACACTAAAAAATATTCTGTTTTATAGATTTCCTTGCTTTCAAATTGTGTGATAATAGCTTTGGCATAAATATTGTCAATATTTGGACTTTGATTGATAAATTCCTTACGCCTTTTAGCCACAATTCTTAATTGAATGTCTTTACTAATGGTGTTGAGAACATTTTGTCTAGTATCAAAATAGCCCTCTAAGTCTTTTTGCATTAAATTAGAATAGCTTAGTCCTTGTAAGGATATAATGCCTACTAGATTTTCTTGTTTGGTAATAATGAAAGTATCATCATACAAGCCTAAAATATTGCACTCCTGTGCCATAGAATAGGTTTTTGGCACAAACCCTGCTAAAAGGTCTATGGCTTTTTCCTTGCAATATTTAAGGGCGCTTTCTAACATAAGGCTTTCTTTTTCTTTTAGGGGTGTTTTTATTGCTTTGATTAGCTAAAACAACTTCTTTATGCAACTCATCTACAATATTTCTAATATTAGTAACAAGAATATAGGCATCTAAATGAGCTTCTTTTTTCATTAACGCATTCACACTTGATCTTAAGCTAGAGATAGCTTGTTCTAAGTTGTAAGAAATGGTTAATGGATTAGGTTTTTCTACTAAGACTTCTTTTTGCATATTTTTTCCTTTTAAGCGTAAAATGAATTAGCTTTGGTTTTAATTTTGGAATGAGCGATTAAAATGTCACTTATATCTTCATCAAAGAACTCCGCTATGCTAAAAATTAAGAGAAAGCACACATAAAGCACAAAAGAGTTCAATATATCTAGCCAAGGCATCATAATAAAAGGCACAAATCCTGAGAGTAAAAAACTCTTAGCATTGAGCCAAAGAAATTTTTCTTTGGAGCTGATTTCTTTGAGATTAGAAACTGAAATACCAACTAATTGCATGGGGACTTCTTTTAAAAAATACTCATAAACCAGTTAGCTAAGGCTGGGGCTTTAAAAAAGATTGCAGCACCAATTGCAATAGCAAGCACGGTCATTAAAATTTCTTTCCATCTATCTAAGTTTTTCCATATAAAAATAGCAAGTCCTAAAAAGATAACCATTAAAATGCCTTTAGCCGTAGGGCTAGTGAGCTGTTGTTCAATGGAATTAAAAAAGGTAGTCATATCCGCTTGTAATAAAAGAGGTGAAAAACCTAAAAAGGCGATAAGCTTTCTAAAATGCCTTAATTTTTCCATTCAATGTTCCTTTCTTTTTTAATCACGCAAAATTTCGCTAACACTTTGTAAGTATTTTGATTGAGCTTAAAATCTAAGTGATAAATAACAAGTTCTTCATCAAACTCTAAATTTTCTTCATTGACAACTTGCGTTAAATGAATGATTTGATTTTTTAAGGCTTGTGTCATTTTATAGGTAAAAATCTTTAAAACACCCATTTGCTTGATTTGAGCTAAATTCAAAGGCTCTTTGTCTTTTAGTAGAGCAAACTCGCTCTCAAAGGTAAAATGCCCTAAATTGTTTTCTAAAAGTTGCTCTAACAACAAGAAGTCTTTATCCCATAAATAACTACAAGTAAGCTCTGTTTCACTTTCTAATGTTTTTGCGATTATCTTTTGTTCTTTGTTTGAATAAAACTTTTCTAAATGCTTTTTAATGTCTAGCAATTCTTCATCAATTTGTATGGACTTTTTGTCTAGGGTTAGTTCAATCATTGTCTTTCTCTCTTTGTAGATGGTTGGCTTTGAAATAAAATGTCGCTCGTTGGTTCAAGTATTTTTAAAACATGACCTTTTAACTTCTCTTGCAACAATTCTTTTCCAAACAATTCTTCTAAAATTTTGTTCTGCGTTTCTGTGTCTGTCTGCGAAAAATCAATTTGTAAAGTTTTTTCATTCAAATCAAAACAAATATTCAAAATATCGCTTGGTGTCATTTTTAAGCGCTCTCTTGAAAGTAATTTGAAACTTTGGATGAGTTGTTAATGGGTTCGCCCACACACTCTCTGTCTTTTAAGGTTTTTAAGAGATTTTTCTTCACAATGGCTGTTTGATAAAAACACAAATTGCTTGGAATATCTTTGTTTGTTAAGTCTTTGTAAGTTAGAGTGTAGGTGGTGTTAGGATTAGAAATAGGCGTGAATTTTAAAACCACATTGTTAGCTCTTTGCATAAGCTCTTGGCTAGGAATGTGCATAATGCATTCTTTTTTGTTGATTGTTACTTTCTTAATTGCTTTAGCAAACTTTTTTAAGAAACGCATAACCTGTAAGAAAAAGGGCGATGGGATATTGTTCTTTTTATTCGCTCCTGCTGAGTTGTAGCCCTCTAATTCTCTGTAGTCCTTGAGATACACATACAAGTATCTTTGTTTGTTCTTAATGATTTCAATTAAGCCTTGCTCTTCTAATATATTGACATTCTTTCTTAAGGTTCTTGCCCCAATTTGTAAAAATGTTTTGGCGTAATGTCTATCTAGAGCAATCTTATTAGACTTAGCATTAAATGCGGGCTTGTAGAGTATGTCTAATAATCTTTTAGCTCCTTGTCCGCCTACAAAGCTTATAGAACCTTGCTCATGCATAATGCTAGGATTAAAGAGTTTGTAGTCTAAATCTTTTTTAAATTTGAAATAATGCTCATGCGTGTTTTTAGCATAAGCAAGATTTGCCTTATAAAGTGTGTTTAACTCATCTTTATCTAAATTAGGTTTTAATGTCTTTGCCATAGTTTTCAAGTCCCTTTCTATGAGACTTAGAGACAGAAACTAACATTCTAGTAAGAATGAAATTTTTAAGCTAAATCTAATCTACAAAATGACTACTCTGCTATTATACCAAAAATCTACAAAACTAATCTTAAAGAATGTTTTATTTTCCATTAAAGCTCACATTCTTTTTTCTATTTTTCCCTTATCCTTTCTTTTTTTTTTGAAAATACTAATAACTACATGATCTAATATTACTTATTAAAAAAAACAAAAACTTCTTTCCCTTTATTACAATATAATTATGCGGAAAATTTTTTCCGCTTTCTGTTTAATTATCGTATTCATGGGAGCTCAAAAGCTTAAAATAATCTTAAATTTTTAGGCTATTCACTTCGTTATTGTTGCAAAAAAAGTCTCATTCTTAACCCTACAAGATGATTTTTATGGATTAAAAATAATTAAGGGAGAAAGATGAGTGATTGTAAAATGAGTAGGGTTAGTAGGGAATTGTTTAATAATATTAAGTCATTTTTACACCATAAGCTTAAAACAATGATACGCATTCAAAGCGTGAATGATTTACAATTGGTCTTAAAATGGCAGGATAGAGTTTTAGAGTGCCAAAGTCTTATCGCATTGAAAGAACTCAATCGCAAGCTTTATAATCAAGGCATTAGGCATACGATTATGATGCAAGGCTTGTTTTTGTTTTTTGAATATTTTGACAATAGGATTAAGCTCAAATCCTTGCACAATCTGGCAGAAGAACAGGTTATAGACTTCTTATTTGGATTAGCCAAAAACAGGAAGCCAAGCTCTATGGCTAAATATGTGATGGTTTTAAGACAATTCTTTGATTATTTAGACAAGAAAAGAAACTATAGCTTTGATTTTGAACTTAAAAATCTATCGTTTGCCAAGAAAGAGACGCATTTGCCTAAACATTTGAATAAAAATGATTTTAAGGCTTTTATCCAAGCTCTTCTAAAATACCATCCCAAAACCAGTTTTGAAAAACGCAATCAGTGTATTTTACTGCTTATTGTATTAGGGGGGTTAAGGAAGTTTGAAGCCTTAGATTTGGAGCTAAAAAACATTGCTTTAGAAAATAACCACTACCGCCTTTTAATCAAAGGTAAAAACAACAAAGAAAGATACGCTTATATTGAAAAAGAGTTTTTGCAAGTTCCTTTGAATGCGTGGCTTAGCGATATTAAACGATTAAAGAGTTTTAAGGGGCGTTTTGTGTTTAAGAAAGCAAAAAACAACACCACACAAAAAACTTGCTCTTTAAAGGGCTTTATCGCTAAAATTTTTAAGCTCTCTAATATTGATGTGAAATCTTATGGATTAGGTTTGCATCTTTTTAGGCATAGTTTTGCTACTTTTATTTATGATGAAACACAGGATTTGGTTTTAACTTCAAGAGCGTTAGGGCATAGTTCTTTGCTTTCTACTAAAATCTATATCCATACCACTCAAGAACACAATAAAAGAGTGGCTCTTGTGTTAGGGGGGTTATTAAGAAATGAAAAAAGCGAGTAGGTTTTTAAAAAATTTGATTTATTTTGATTTTTGGGTTATAATGCATCTACATTCAATGGGCTAACCGAAGCCCGCCTTTTTTCACAGACTACTTAAATTTTCCAAGTCTTTATTCCCAATGCTTTTAATTAAATCATCTAAAAACAAGACGATTTTACTTGGTTCTACACTGATATTCATAGGAATTTTTGCCCTATCATTGTCTTTTAACCCAGTGAAATAAGTCGTAATGCGTGGGCGGTTGTTCGGTTGGATTTTGAGTAAATTTTCCCAATGATACGCTCGATTTCTAATCGTCCATAACAAGTTTAAAGCAATATGAACCTTTGAAGCACCAGATAATGGATTTTTCTTATTGTTGATAAATAATGCATTTTTATTATTGGGGTAATAGGATTTGAAATTGATGCGCTTTAAATCTAATACTACCCCCTCTAATTTATAGCAAAAAATAAGCTTAATCACTGCCCCTAAAGACATTTTAGATAGAATCAAAGAATGCGTGATTTCTTTTTTCTTTTCTTTTTGCTCGTTAATTAAATTTGTTAAAGAATCTTCACTAAATACCCAATCACTCCCTTTGATTTGGGTTAAACAATAATCTAAAGCGTTGCGTAAATAAATTTCTAAGCTAGAGATTTTAGGCGTGATGAAAGAAATAAGTTTCAAATTTTCTTTGTATTGCTCTAGGCTGTCATAAGTATCTAATCTTTCTCTAGATAAAATGAGCGTAATGTCATTTTTGAAATGTTGTAAATCTAACATGATTCCTCTTAAGGTTTTTTGAAAAATT
The DNA here is from genome assembly GCF_001998165.1 of Helicobacter pylori. Lineage (GTDB taxonomy): Bacteria > Campylobacterota > Campylobacteria > Campylobacterales > Helicobacteraceae > Helicobacter > Helicobacter pylori_DL. The sequence goes on from NZ_MTWR01000053.1 coordinate 11,441, forward strand.
ATCACTAAAAATAATTTTCAAAAATTGCCCTAAAAAGCTTTTATCATTTGCTAGTTCTATGAGACTTGGGAAGTTCAATCGTCTCCACACCCACTCTAACACCAGGATGTCCTGGCATGTCTCTCATGTTAGCCGTGGTGCTGTTTATCGTAGATTTTGCGTCTTTATAAGCTTCTAGCGTTCTACCAAATGCTGAACGACCCACACTCTTAAGACTTCCAGCTATGGCTCTAGCTCCAGCGCTAGCCATTTGCACACCTTGATATATGAAGCTTTTAGCATCCGTTAGACCACCTTGTGTGCCAAAGATAGCGTTAATCATTTCGGGGATTTTTTGAATAAATGTCAGTGAAATTCCTATTACTACAATAATGCCAAATTTAGCCACTATTTCATTGCTCCCTCCCACTTTGATTGCATATTGTAATGCAAAAGAGTTGAACAACACCAATAACAACAATAAAGGCATGTAAAAAGTCAATGAAATAATTTTTTTCACATAAGACACTAAAAAACCTCTAGTCTGCTGAAAAAACCCTAGCGGTAGCATGAAAATAACCAAAGACAAGTAAATAATTTTTTCTAAATAAGTCATAAAAACATAACAGAAAACTTTGAATAACAAAAATAATTCTAATCCTAAAATAACCAATAATAAAACAGCTGTAATAAGGGTTTTTAGCGATAGTCCATTATTAATTTTGAAGTCTTCATATAGTTTATTTAAATTCGTTAAAATTTGTCTGACATGGAATGAAATATTAGCGTTAGTGATACTGTGGTGCGTGTCTATCTTGTGTTCTCTTGCACTATTTGTTTGATATTCCTTAACCACATTAGAAATCCCAGCATTTAGCAAGTTAGCAGGCGTGTCAAAAATTTCTGTTACATGATTTTGAAAGGCAAAACTGGAGCGACCATTACCACTACTAGAACCATCAGATTTAAAAGCATAATGGTACAAAGAAAGGTATCCTGCAAACACGAAAAGCATTAAAAAGGTTTTGATTTCAAATAAATCATTGTTTTGATAGCGTTTAAAGGAATACAAAAGGATTAAAAGCACTCCTAAGACCATACCAAAAGGTTGGATAACATTGGCTAAAGGCTCACCAATTCCTTTCAAGATCTTGCTAGAAAACGAGATAAAAAACCCAAGAATCTCACTATAGAGTCCATCTGCTTGCACAACTAAAGAATCTTGCTTATTGTAAAGTAAGTAAGCACCCGTTCCTATGACAGCTAAAGCACCAAGCACTAAAGGGTTGGAAAGAAAGGGCAGAGCAAGTAGTGGAGCAGCCATGTTATTTAATCTCTAACATTCTTCTATTTCTTTCACCAGCAGCTATTCTCATAGCAGCTGAACAATCCACTTTATCGCCACCTTTTTCAAAGCATTCGCTATCCTTTTTCAAGGCTTCTTCTATATGGTTTTTATAATATTCTTCCCTTTCTTTCACTTGTGATAGATAATGAGCATGTTTCAAATCTTCTATTTTGTATTTTATGACATCCCAAAAAACCACCAATAAAACCCCTAAAATCCCTAATAAAATCCACGAATTTAATCTGCTTTTAAACACACAAAATCCTTTGTAAAATATTTGACTAATTTTAACACAATAACCCTTATTTCAATACGGATTAAACGACTGGATATTATCAGAGCTTGGAGCTTCATTATTACTATTTGAATTCACGCCACTTGCCTTTCCTACACTACCATTAGGGAAACCATAAGCGTCCAATTTAGCCCTATAGACTTTTTCTATTTCTTGTTGTTTTTGTTTAAGATTTTCTTGATGCTCTTTGTTATCTTTTAGAGCGTCAGTAGGAATAATATCTTCAAAATAGCCCATTTGTTGCTTGAATGCATAGCTTTGCATTTGCACCATTAAACCCAGTGTCTTATTCATAAAACTTAAATTTTGAGCGATTTCTAAAGCAGTTTCTACGCTTAATTGCTGGAATCGGTGTTTGTAGTCATTGAACACTTTAGCGGCTGCTTCACCTTTTTTACCAGCAATATCCCTACTATAATCTAAATTAAGCTCATCAAATTGCACTTTTAAGCGATTAACATTGAGCATGTTAGGGATGCACTCACTTTTGCCATTTCTGTTTTCTTTCTTGCAATAACCTTTTTTAACATTCTCATCGTTGAACCCAAAAGCTTTAACGCCCAACTCATTATTCATTTGACTAAACGCTCTATCTTGGGAAGCTACAACAAGCTGTTTGACTTTCGCATACACATTTGAAGCGATTTGTCTTTTTAATTCTTCTTTTTCAGCTCTAAGTTTTTCATAAGCCGTATAGTCGTTATTGAGTAGAGCTAAAGTCATTTGGCTGTCTAATAATTGGATTTTTTTAGCCGCTTCTAAATTGCCTTTTTGAATGCAAATGTATTCTAATAAGGCTCTACCTTTAAGTCCGGCTCCTAAATCGTTCGCCGTGCTGATTTGAGTGTTGCCTATGGCGTTAGCAAAATCCTTTAGAGCCTTTGTGTCAGCGCTTTCTTTCCCTTTGCTCGTGAAAAATTGGTGTAAGTTTTTCTCTGTAGGACTTGCGTCCTGACTGACATCCCAATTGAGTTCAGGGCATTTTTCAGAGATTCGTTTGGCTGCAATTTGATTGCGTATATCATAGTTTTGTGCATTTTCTTTGATCCTTTCAGTATTGGCTTGAACTTGCTTGGCAAAACTTTGGATTTTTTCTACATACTGCATGGGATTGGGGATACTTAAAATACTGCCTGTTAGAAATTGATTGGTTTTGTTCAAAACATCATTCACTTTGTTGATGGAATTAAGCGTCTGATTAGCCCTGTCTAATGTGTCTTGAGCGAGCTTGATCCTTTCAGTGATAGTGGCTAAATGTTTAGCCCACTTGCTTTCATCCCATGCTCTTTTAGCACCATTCCAAGCGTTCTGCGTAGGATTATCCACAATCATAGCCACAGCGTTTAAGTGGTTTAAGGCAATTACTAGTAACAGAATAAGGGATTTTTTTAAAAAAATCTTCAACGCTTTCATGCCTTATCCTTGAAAGGGTCTGTAAATCAGTCTTTGAGCGCAAGAGATTTTATTGTCATGCCAACGATACCAATTCTTACCAATCTTTGTGCTTTCACTCCAAATGCTGTATTGAGAGCAAAAGCCTTCATTCTGATTGAGGTAGTAATTAGACCAATCAATATAGCCTTGCGATTGTTTAAGATCATTATCCTTGTAATAGCCTTGATGGATTTCTACATACTTCAAATAATCATTACTCAAATGCAATTCGTTTTTTAAAACGCTTTGAGTCCTGTTGATGGTGGTTTGAGTGGTGATAAGATTATAGGTTGTGGGGCTTTCATTATCTTGGGCTGGGCGTAAATAAGGTTGAGTGGTTTGAGTGGTAGTGGTTTTGTAAGTGGCGCTCCAATCGGTGATACTAGGATCAGTATGGAAATATTGCGGTTGGCAACGATTGACTCCATAAGGTTTTTGGCATTGTTCTTTCTCACCATAATTTTTTCTTTCTATCCTAAAATAATGGCTTGTAGTAATATCGCTTAAGACTTTAGAACTAGGCACGCCCATCACATAAGGGCTAACAACCGCACCGCTTTTAATCCCTGCTTCAAAATTACAAGGCGTAACTTCTACCCATTCTCCATTAAGCTTGTTATAGCTTTTTAGCATTGTAGGTCTTTTGGCTTCTAATTTAGCGTCATTGTATTCCCATTGACCGCAAGCAAATTCTTGATATTGTGAGCTTAATTGGGTGGCAATCCCACGATTTAAAATCTCTTGCTTGTTAGGGTTACTGGGATCATTGTAATACTGATCCACTATAGGCGTTAAGGTTTGGGTTTTATCGTTTTTTTCATACCTAACAATCCTGTCTTGCACCCTTGCATAATCGCTGCAAGGCACAGCGACATGGATTAAATTATCCATCCCACGAAACACGATTTCAGTTTGAAAGGTTTGAGTTTTCCCCATACCATAACCTTTATCGCTCGTGGTTTGTAGGGTGCATTTGCTGTCATCTTTGTAAAGTTGCATGGCGTATTGAGCGCCTTGTAAATCCACACAACCACCGATATTTTGCGTTTTATTTTCCCTATCTACATAGTAGTATTGCGTTTGCTTGATAGCTTTACCGGCTTCAAAATCGTATCTGTAAGCGCATTTAGTGTCATCTCTTAAAGCGTTCATAGAAATACAAGAGCCATCTTTAGCGATAACATCTAGCTTCATCGTGTTGTTGGGGCTTAACTCTGGCGCTTTACAATACTGGCTGGAGTAATTGTTTTCTTGCGAGTTAGGATTAGTAGCGTTATTAGAACTACTGCCATTAGTTGGGCTAGTGGTGTTAGTGGAATTATTGGAATTGTTTGTGTCGCCATTACCAAAAGGAATAGGGAAAAGCCCCCCATTCCCTAAACTCCCACCACTTGAGCTGCCATTATTAAAATTGTCATACCCTCCTGTGTTATTGTTAGTAGAGCCATGGTTAGTGAAATTATTCTCATAGCCCCCTACAGAGCCACCACTTGAAGAACTAGAGCCATTCACCCCATCCACCCCTAACACGCCATCTGTATCAATACCACTGCCTACTGCATTATTATTTGAATTACTCCCATTTGCACCATTACTCCCACTGATCCCATTTACCCCATCGTTGCCATTTGCCCCATAGCCATTACTCCCCTTTGCACCATCTTTACCATTGATAGCGTTATTGCTAGGGCGATTGTTATCGTAAGCGGAACTATCAGAGCCATTACTAAAAGGCGTGTTAGCGTACATAGGGTCATTAGCCGCTTTGATTTGAGAGATGTTTTCTAGCTTTTGGTATTCTTCTTTGCTAACGCCTAAAATCTTAGCCACTTCTTCAGCGTTCTCGCCTTTTAAGACAAGGATAGTGGATTTTTTAATCTTGGCGTTAGGAGGTATTTTTAAACTGGTTTTAGCGCTGCTAGTCAAAGGAAACGATTGATTGTCTCTTAAAAGACTGGTGATTTCTATATCTATGCTGTTAGCCGCATTGTTTCTAAAATAAAACCCATGAGCTTCTACTTTAAACACCCTCTTGCCTAACACCACCCTACTTTCTATCGCTCCATTAAGCAAATTAGTGTCAATTTCTTTAGTGGTGATAATGCTTAAAGCATAGGCTGGATTAAGCAAACCTAATAAAAACGCTCCTAGAATAAAGCAGAAAAATAAAAAATGGTTATATGAATAAGTTTTCATTAAAGCTTTTATTGGGGGATTTTTGTGTTGATTTTTCATTAGCGCTCAATTCCAACATCTTTGGATTTAGTTTTTTTTGAATACAAATAAGAGCTATACTCACTAGCATTACCGGTAGCGACTTTATAGGGAGTTTTGTTGTCGTAAGCTTGTGTACTAAATTTTTTGCCAACATAATTGCCATTAGCGTCCATTTGATTTTCAAACATATCCGCTACAAGCTTGTTGTAATCGGTATTTGAAGTTAGATCCGAATTTGAAAGCAAATGATTTTGTTTAGAATTATTAGATTTAGTGTTAGGCTCTTTTACATTATTTTGTCCTACACTATTTTGAGCGATGCTATTTTCATTAAAATGAGATAATTTAGAATTATTTTGTGTTAATTCTTCACTCATAGAGGCGTTTTCTTTGCCTGCTTCTTTGCTTCCAAACTCCCATGATTTGAAAGTTCTTGCGTCTATTTCATTGTTTTCTAAAGCGGTGTTTAAAGCTTGTTCTTCGTTTGCATTTAAAGGCTGTAGTATTTCTTTTTCTTTTTTAGGGATTTTAAGTTTTTCAGCAATATTTTCATTAAAAATTCCCAATGAATGATTATAAGTTCTAACTAAAAAACCTTCTGTTTTATTGATGGGCAAGTGTGCGATATTGTTTCTAATGGCATACTCAGTGGTCTTATTGATATTTTTATTGTGCAAAACCGCTTCTATTAGGCATTCTTGTAAAAATTCCTTATGACTAGGTCTTAGATTACCTTTTTTGTTGTTGATCATCAATAAAAGCACTTGCATTTCTTCATTAGTCATGCCGTTTTTAGCTCTGTCTTTTAGGAATTTTTTAAATTCCTTATCACTAAATCGCTTGTTAGAGCCTTTTTCTTTTTCCTTTTCATTAAAATGATTTTTAGCTTCTTCAATGCGGCTTCTTAGAACGCTAACGCCTAAAGAGTGGTTAAAACCTAGTGTTTCTTTTGGTTCTTTTTCCTTGCTTTTCAGTTCTGCTTCTTTTTCTTCTTTTGAAGTTTCTTTTTCACCAAGGGGAATAGGATTAGATTGTGAGAAGCTCAAATCCTTTTCAAAAGCTTTTTCAAGTTCGCTATTTTCCTTATTATCTTCATTGTTTTGCCATCCACTTTCTCTTTTTTGCTCTCTAATAGGAGTAATCTCTTGTTTTTCTAAGTTTTCTAGAGAGCCAGTGAATGCGTCTAACAATTCGCTTGAGTTTTCATCATTGTCAAGGCCGGGATCATAATCTCTATTGGTTTGATAAAATTCTAGTTGTTCTTTAAAAGAGAGATTGTTTAATTCTTGCATGAATTCTTTGACTAACTCGTTATCTTGGGCTTTAATCATCTCATTTTTATCTTTAGCGAAAGCCAAATCTTTCATAAAGGCTTTCATCATGTCTTTAGACTTATCATTAGAACCAAACATCTCATACCAATACAGAAAAATGCTTTTAAGGTCTTTTAAGTTTTTTCTTGCTTTGTCTATCATGATGAGTTACCTTTCAATACCGCTAGAAGCTTTATTTTTCTTTTGATAATAGCTTTGAGATTGAGAGCGCGTTTGGGTTTGTTGCTTTGTTTCACTTGCTAATTGATTGTATTTTTCATTTTTAAGCAGAGTGTAGCTACGCATTCTTTCCAATAAAGCTTCATTCCTGTTATCTGGAGACAAATCTCTATGCAAATCTTCGTAAATAATGTTTGTCTTGTCTCTTTTTTCTTGCGAATAATCTTTTTGATGGAAGAGCCTAGTCTTATAGGCATAGTTTGAGAGCTTATCCAAGTTTAAAGGTTTGATTTTTTCCTTGTTAATGCTTGGAAACATTTCTATATTATAAACAAACTTGAATTGCGCTTGGGGTTCAATGTCTCTGTAAGCAGGTTTGAACACCTTTTGACCATTTTCAATGACAGCAAACTGCTTGTGTTTAGGTTTTTTAGTGTTTTTATCAATCACTAATTCGCCATTATTATCCACTAAAGGCACAGGCTCTTTGTTTTTGATAAACATCAAACGAACAGGCGAGATTTCTTTATTTTGAGTGGCTTTAAAAATCGCATCTCTTTCTTCTTTGCTCGCTCCAAGCATTTTAGCTTCCTCTAAACTCACCCATGCATTACTTTGAAACCCTAAGCGGTTTTTTTCCATATCTAAAAGCATGTCGTTAAGATTGTAATAAGGTTCGCCATTTAAAGCGTTATGCCCTCTTTCTTTGTTAGCCACTATTTCAGGCTTGTCCCAAAAAGGCGAGTTCTTTTCTTTCAAACCCTGAATAATCCTTGTTTTAACATAGTTGATTTGACCGGTTTTAGCTTTAAGTAAAGCCTCTTTGCTTTCTGAATTCTCTTGGGTTCTTTGTGCGTTAGTTTCTTCTAGATTGTGTGAATAGTTTGAATTTTGTGGTGGTTCTTGCTTAAGCCCTCCCCTTTCCATAAGTATGTTTTGCAAATAATCAATCATGCCATTGATTTGCTCATCGCTTAAGTTGTTAAGATTATTCATCTTCTTCTTCTTGTGGGTTAGATTGAGCAAAATCTCTTTGAGCGATGTATTCTTCGTGTTGGGTTTCTATGCTCAATTCATCGCAAAATCCAGCTTCATAGAAGGCGTCTTGTTCTAATGTGTTTTCATCTTTTTGCATAATAGCTCCTTAAAAATATTGATAAAAAAAACTTGCCATAAGTAAGGTAAATGAAAAAAGGCGCATGGATTTTAAAAAATGCCCTAATTTTGAAAAAAAATGTGCGTTTCTTTATTTCTCAAATTTGGTTTTACTTGTAAAAATCTACTCTAAAGGATTACACATGCAAAAAAAGAAAGTTAAAAACCCGCAACCGAATTTATTTAGCATCTTAGATAATGGCGATACTGAAACAAACAATCCTATTGAAATACAAGATCCACTCCCTTATGTCGTGAAAACGCAAATCAATAAAGCAAGCATGATCTCTAGAGATCCTATTGAATGGGCAAAGTATTTAAGCTTTGAAAAACGAGTGTATAAGGACAATAGTAAAGAAGATGTCAATTTCTTTGCTAATGGTGAGATAAAAGAAAGTTCTCGTGTTTATGAAGCGAATAAGGAAGGGTTTGAAAGGCGCATCACTAAAAGATACGATCTGATTGACACTATAAACAACAAAGAGTTTTTTTCAAAAGAAATTGAAATCCTAACCCACACAAACAGCTTAGAAGAATTGAAAGAGCAAGGTTTAGAAATCCAATTGACCTACCATAATGAAACGCATAAGAAAACCTTAGAAAATGGCAATGAAATCGCTAAAGAATACGACTATCTTAAAGACATTTACCAAGAAGTAGAAACAACAAAAGATGGCGAATTAATAAGAGAAATAATCCCCAGTATTTCTAGCGATGAGTATTTTAAGCTCTATAACAAACTGCCTTTTGAATCAATAAACAATGAAAATACCAAAATAAATACTAATGACAATGAAGAAATTAAAAAACTAGAATTTGAATTAGCTAAAGAAGCGCATGCTTTAATCCTAGAGCAAAAATTGCTTTCAGCAACAAATTATTATTCTTGGATAGACAAAGATGATTACGCGAATTTTGCTTGGAAAATAAGCAGGCTTATCAATGAAAATAAACTCAAAGAAAACCATCTCAGCATAGATAACGCTAATAAGATTAAACAATTTTTCTTTAATAATGGTTCTATTTTAGGCTGGACTAAAGAAGAACAAAGCGCTATGCAAGAAGACAGAGATTATTCTTTAAAAAGCGATCTTTTGAGTTTAGAAGAAATCGCTCAAGCAAAAATTGAATTGCAAAAATACTATGAAAGCGTTTATGTTAATGGCGATGGGAATCAAAGAGAAATCAAACCTTTCAAAGAAATCTTAAGAGACATGAACAATTTTGAAAAAGCTTACAAACAGCGTTATAACAAATTGGTAAGCTTGAATGAAGCAGTCATTCAAGCTAAAGAGGGTAGCAATGAGCGGCAAAATTATAGCGCAAATAACAATAACCCTATTAAAAATACAATAGAGACTAATACTTCTAACAATATTATTAAAAATAATGATAATAATAATCCAAATTTAAGCATTGCTGATTTAGAATTAGAGCAACAGAATTTAGGAGAACAAAATGGAAACAGACATGATGCAAGGATTGAGCGAGTTAGAACAGAAGTTCATAGAGACTTACATACCATACGCACACCCAGAGAGACGCAAGAACGCACTCAAAAGGAAATGGGCGAACGCATTCAAGAGGAGACGCCCTCAAGAAACCTTCAAGACAAAGACCTTACCCTACATAATGAGCCTAGAGAAACAACAAGCGAAGGAATTCTTCAGTCTAGCGACACAAGACTTGTTTCTAGGGGAACATCCCTTAGAGAGCATGGGGAGCATGACCTTTTATCTAGTGGAGATGATAGAATATCAACAAGAACAACAAAGACTAGCCAAAGAGAAGAAACAAGCGGACATCAAAATGATGTTAGAGGCAGAGAAACAGGGGATTTATCCCAAGATACGAGAGGAGTATCACAGCCACCGCAATCCCCATCTCATCAGCAAAATAGCTCCAGAGATTTGGGGCTTTCTCTCTCTAGAGAACAGCCAGGACAGACTGGACGCTTACGCCTTTTTGATCATGGACAGATGGGCTCATTATTTCCCACAGACCATGAAAACCAAAGAAAAAAGAACGATAATGAGCTTGATAAAAGCAGTAATAGAACAAACGAAAATGGAGACAAAAGCCCTAGACAGAATGGAAGCGCAAATCAAGAGAGCGCAAGGAGTGAGCGATATGGAATTGCTCAAGGAAGCTCAAGTCAATCAGTATTACCACTTGCTCAAAGCCGATTACATCATGCAGGACTCAGCGCACCAAATGGACTTGGAAACCTTGAAGAAGACAGGGATCAAGAGAGAGGACTTTTATCAAATTTAGACCATTTAGAAAGCCTGCTTAACGCTATTAGAAACAACACCATAGCGAGCGAGCCTGACTTTAGATCTAGGCTCTTAGAAGCCATTCAAAACAACGAGCCTTTAAAAGATAGCATTGTAGGGATGCAGCTCCTTAAAGACCCTACGGCTAAAATCTTTTATGACAAATTCCAATTAAAAATCAGCCCTAAAAAAGTATTAGAGATTTTAGAAAATCGCCTTAAAAAATCCATTGAAACAGCGAATGAAACGCTAAACGCATTCAATGTTTTGGATAGTCAAGCCATTGATTTAAACGCTATCTCTAATAGCGTAGGATTAAATCCCACACAAGAGAGCAAAATAACAGACAATAGCGTAGAGTTGAATAACGCGCAAGAACAAACCGCGCAAGAGCAAGACACTCAAGAAACCGCGCAAACCACGCTAAAACAAGAAACACAAGAGCAAGAAACACCCACCACGCTACCCATCCCCCTTAATCCTAAAATGGATTTTAAGCCGAGCGAAGAAGTTTTAATTAAAGGAGCTAAAACTCGCTATAAGGCTAACATAAAAGCTATTAGGCTTTTAAAAGAATTGCAAGCCAAACAAAAGATCTTAAAAGGCGATTATTACGCTACTTTAAAAGAGCAAGAAATCCTAGCGCAATTTAGCGGATGGGGCGCTTTAGAGAGCTACTTTAAAAAAGATCAACACCCTAAAGAATTTGAAGAATTAAAAGCCTTACTCACTAAAGATGAATTCAGAAGAGCTTATTCAAGCACAAGAGACGCTTATTACACCCCTAAATTGGTTATTGATAGCATTTATCAGGCTTTAGATCGATTAGGGTTTAATAACGACAACCATCCAAAAGAAATCTTTGAACCCAGTTTAGGCACAGGCAAATTCATCGCTCATGCGCCAAGCGATAAGAATTACCGCTTTGTGGGAACAGAATTAGATCCCACTAGTGCAAGTATTTCTCAATTCCTCTATCCTAATCAAGTCATCCAAAACACCGCTTTAGAAAAGCACCAATTCTATCAAGAATACGATGCGTTTGTGGGCAATCCTCCTTATGGCAATCATAAAATCTATAGCTTTTATGACAAAGAATTGAGTAACGAGAGCGTTCATAATTACTTTTTAGGGAAAGCGATTAAGGAATTGAAAGATGATGGCATAGGGGCGTTTGTGGTGAGTTCTTGGTTTATGGATGCTAAAAACCCTAAAATGAGAGAATACATCGCAAAAAACGCCACCTTTTTAGGAGCGATAAGATTGCCTAATAGCGTGTTTAAAGGCACAGGAGCAGAAGTGAGTAGCGACATTGTGTTTTTTAAAAAAGGCGTTGATGAAGCTATCAATCAAAGCTTCACTAAAGCTATGCCTTATTATGACAAGATCATTAATAGCTTAGATGATGAAACCCTTTTTGCCTTACAAAACAACCGCTTTGATAGTTTTATCCCTAGCGACCAACTTAAGATTGTCATTGCGATTGCAAACCATTTTGGTTTCAAACAAGAAAAATTGCAACGATGGTATGAAAAAATAGACACCACTAACTTTGGCTACAGCGAACAAGACTATAAGATCATCAAAGACTTCATGGATAAAGTTGGTGAGAATAGCATCAATCTCAACGAACAAACCCTAAATGAATACTTTATCCACCACCCTGAAAATATTCTAGGGCATTTGAGTTTGGAAAAAACCCGCTATAGCTTTGAAATCAATGGCGAACAAATTTATAAATACGAGTTGCAAGCCTTAGAAGATGAGAGCTTGGATTTATCCCAAGCGTTTCAACAAGCGATAGAAAAATTGCCTAAAGATGTCTATCAATACCATAAGACTACCCTTAAAACAGACGCTCTCATCATTGATGCAAATAACGAACGCTATCAAGAAGTCCAAAAACTTATCAAAAATTTAGAAAGGGGGGAATTAGTCAAGTGGGATAATCTCTACTATAAACTGGAGCGAGATAATAAAATAGGCATCTTTTTAAGACCCACTAAAATCAACTCTAAAGCCCAAGACTCACGACTAAAAGTCTATTTTAAAATCAAAGACGCTTTGAATGATTTAACGAGCGCGGAATTAAACCCCTTAAGCTCTGATTTAGAGCTAGAAAACAAGAGGGCTAAACTCAATCTTGTTTATGATGGATTTGTCAAGAAATTTGGCTATCTCAATGAAAACAAAAACCGCAAGGACATCAAACAAGATTTGTATGGCGCTAAAGTCTTAGGATTAGAAAAAGACTTTGAAAAAAAAATCACCCCTAGAAGCGCTAAAATGCAAAACATAGAGCCAAGGCAAGCTCAAGCTAAAAAAGCTCAAATCTTTTTTGAAAGGACTTTAAACCCTAAAAAAGAACTTATTATCACTAACGCTAAAGAGGCATTAATTGCAAGCATCAATCAAAAAGGGGGTTTGGATTTGCATTTCATTAGAGTTCATTTCGCAACCCAAAGCTTAGAAACCACGATTAAAGAACTTTTAGAGCAAAAGCTGATTTATAAAGACCACAAAGATAATGGCGATTATATTTTAGCGAACGATTATTTGAGTGGTAATGTGAAAAGAAAACTCAAAGAAGTTAAAAAAGCCATCAATCAAGGCGTGGAAGGATTAGAGGCGAATGTGAAAGATTTAGAGCTGATTATCCCTAAAGATTTGAAAGCCACTGAAATCATGGCTAATATCAACAGCCCTTGGATACCCACTCAGTATTTAGAAGAGTTTTTAATAGAATTGAGCGCTAACCATTATGAAAAGCAATACGGCGATAAAATGACAGATTACCAACTAGGCAATCTCAAAGAAGACATCAAAGTAGAACACCTAAACGGCGCTTATGAAGTTTCTATTAGAAGCGATGGATTGAATGAGCTTTATGGCATCAGGCATAAAGACAAGCCGCATTCTTATAAAGCGCCTTTTGAAAGTCTTTTAAATGGGGTTTTAAATAATAAGGATTTGAGCGTTAAATACGCCCAAGTTGATCCTAATGACCCTAAAAAAGAAATCTTTATCGCTGATGAAGAGCAAAGCAATCTCGCCAAACAAAAAGCAGAAGAATTGAAAGAAGCCTTTAAAGACTGGATTTATAAAGACTATGCAAGAAGAACCCATTTAGAGCAAATCTATAATGACACTTTCAATAACCTGGTTTTAAAAACTTATGATGGCTCGCAATTAGAACTAGAGGGCTTTAACCAGTATATCAAATTGCGACCCCACCAAAAGAACGCTATTTTTAGAACCATCCAAGACAGGGCGGTGTGTTTAGACCATCAGGTTGGAGCAGGCAAAACTTTGTGCGCTATAGCCAGTTGCATGGAACAAAAACGCATGGGATTAGTGAATAAAACGCTCATTGCCGTGCCTAACCATTTAACCAAGCAATGGGGCGATGAATTTTATAAGGCTTACCCTAACGCTAATGTGTTAGTCGTTGATAGCAAGGACATCACTGAAAAAGAAAGAGAGCTTTTATACAATCAAATCGCCAACAACAATTACGACGCTGTGATTATCGCGCACACCCATTTGGAATTGTTGTCTAACCCCAGAGAAATCATAGAAGGATTGAAAGAAGAAGAGCTAGTGAATGCTGAAAAAAACTTTGAAAGGCAAGAACTGGCTTATAAAAATAACCCTAGAGAAAATAAAAAACCCAATGAAAGAGCCTTTAAAAACAAGCTGGATAAAATCCGCGCTCAATACGATGCGATTTTAGAAAAACAAGGCTCTCATATTGATATTAGTCAAATGGGGATTGATAATTTGATTGTGGATGAAGCCCATTTATTCAAAAATCTAGCCTTTGAAACTTCTATGGAAAAAATTGCAGGGCTTGGTAACCAACAAGGCTCTAATCGCGCCAGAGATTTGTTTATTAAAACGCGCTACTTGCATCAAAACAATAAGAAAATCATGTTTTTAACCGGCACGCCTATAGCTAATTCCTTGAGTGAAATGTATCACTTGCAACGCTACCTGACCCCTGATGCGCTCAAAGAAAGAGGGTTAGAATTCTTTGATGATTGGGCTAAGACTTATGGGGAAGTGGTGAATGATTTTGAATTAGACACTAGCGCTCAAAGTTATAAAATGGTTAATCGCTTTTCTAAATTTAGCGATGTGCAAGGCTTAAGCACCATGTATAGAGCTTTTGCAGATATTGTCTCTAATGATGACATTTTAAAGCATAACCCCCACTTTGTGCCTAAAGTGTATGGGGATAAGCCTATCAATGTGGTGGTGAAAAGAAGCGAAGAAGTGGCTCAATTTATTGGCGTGGCGGATGAAAATGGCAAATATAATGAAGGATCTATCATTGATAGGATGCAAAAATGCGAGGGCAAGAAAAGCAAAAAAGGGCAAGACAATATCCTTTCTTGCACCACAGACGCTAGAAAAGTGGCTTTGGATTACCGCTTGATTGACCCTAACGCTAAAGTAGAAAAAGAATTTTCTAAAAGCTATGCTATGGCAGAAAACATCTATGAGAATTATTTAGAAACTCATGCCACTAAAGGCACACAACTTGGTTTCATAGGGCTATCCACGCCCAAAACCCATAGCCAAAAAGTGAGTTTAGAAGCGCCAGATAACGATCATGAGCTTGAAAAACAAAATCCCCTAGATGAAGCTCAAGAACTTTTAGAGAGCTTGTCTAGCTATGATGAAAATGGCAATCTCATCGCGCCTAGCAAGAAAGAATTAGAAAACGAACTCAAAGAGAAAGAGGCTAAAGGCGTCAATTTAGATGAAGAACTAGCTAAAGGCTGTTCGTTTGATGTTTATAGCGATGTTTTAAGGCATTTAGTCCAAATGGGTATCCCACAAAATGAAATCGCTTTCATCCATGACGCTAAAACCGAAGAACAAAAGCAGGATTTGTTTAAAAAGCTCAATCGTGGCGAAGTCAGGGTTTTATTAGGCAGTCCCGCTAAAATGGGAGTAGGCACTAATGTGCAAGAAAGATTAGTCGCTATGCATGAATTAGATTGCCCATGGAGGCCTGATGAATTGCTGCAAATGGAAGGGCGTGGGATAAGGCAAGGCAATATTTTACACCAAAATGATCCTGAAAACTTTAGAATGAAAATCTATCGCTACGCCACTGAAAAAACTTATGATAGCCGTATGTGGCAAATCATAGAGACTAAATCTAAAGGCATAGAGCAATTTAGAAACGCGCACAAATTAGGCTTGAATGAATTAGAAGACTTTAATATGGGTAGTTCTAATGCGAGCGAGATGAAAGCAGAAGCGACAGGCAATCCCTTGATTATTGAAGAAGTCAAATTGAGAGCGGAGATTAAAAGCGAAGAATCAAAATACAAAGCTTTCAATAAAGAGCATTACTTCAATGAAGAAAGCTTAAAAAACAACGCTTCTAAATTGGATTATCTTAAACAGGAATTGAAAGATTTAGAAACGCTTCAAAGCTCCGTGATAATCCCCACTCATACAGAGATCAAGCTCTATGATTTGAAAAATGAAGAAAGTAAGGATTATGAGCTTATCAAAGTTAAAGAGGTAGAGCCTTTAAAAGAAAACGCCTCTATGAGTGAAGAATTAACGCACAAGAAACTCAAAGAACAAAACAAGCAAATAGCCGAACAAAATAAAGAAAAGCTAGACGCTATTAAAAAGCAATTTGCAAGCAACTTGAACACCTTGTTTGTGAATGAAGAAGAAGATTATAAGCTTTTAGAATACAAGGGCTTTGTGGTGAATGCTTATAAAACTAAGTATCAAGTGGAGTTTAGTTTAAGCCCTAAAGACAATCCCAATATTGCCTATAGCCCTAGCAATATGGTTTATAAAAACGATACTGCCAACATGTTTAGCTCTTATAATTTCTGCGCTGAGATCAAATTTGATGGGTTTTTAAAGAGACTGGATAACGCTATCACTAAACTCCCTGAAAAAATCAAGGAATTAGAAAACTCCATTGAAACCACTCAAGAAAATATCGCTAAATACACAAGATTAGTGGAGCAAAAACCTTCTTACCCACGACTAGAATACTTGCAAGCTTTAAAATGGGATCATAAAACTCTAATAGATGATTTAGCTAAAATGAGCAAAGACAGAGATTATAAGCCTGCGTTCAACCCTAAATCTAAAGAAGTCTTAAAGAATTTGAACGCTGAAAAAAGAGCGAGTTTAGAGAGTGAGAAGGAAGAGATAAAAAGAGCAAGCCAATCGCAAACCAACCAAGAAGCGTATAGCCCAATGAAAAAAGCGGCTAATGATGATTACGAGATGTGAGTTCCACTAATGCTTTCAATAACATGTGTTTAAATAATGTTATTGAATTTGGCGTAATGCCTTTTAATATTCTTTTTCTCTAAACTTTTCCCTTTTTAAAAACACCCTAAAAAACCACCAATAATAAAACACTGCTAATCATTTCAAAAAGAACTAAAAGATAACATAACTATTTACAATAAAATAGTATTAAGTTTTTCTATTTTATATACTTTTAAGCTATTTATCTTTAAAATATATTTAACAAAATTCTAAAGGAATAAGCGATGATAATCACCATAGCTAATGAAAAAGGGGGGAGCGGTAAATCCACTCTGTGTTTGAATTTGTGCGTCCAATTATTGCTAGACAAGAAAGACATTGCCGCATTAGACACTGATAGCCAAAAAAGTTTGGAAGTGTTCAACAATATTAGAAGCGAAACCAATTTGCCCAATTTCACGCTCTTTAATCGCACAGGAAACATTACAGACACTTTAAAACAGATGACGGATAAATACGAATATATCCTTATTGATACTAAAGGCGAACATTCCAAAGAAAGCCAAAGGGCTATGCTATTGAGCGATTGGGTGCTAATACCCACCACGCCAAGCCAACTAGACACAGCGGTGCTATTAGACATGCTAGAAAGGATTAGAGACATCCAAGCGTTGAATGAAAACTTGAAAGCTTGTATTGTGATGAACCGTATCCCTACTATCCCCACCCTTAAAGAGAAAAAAGCTCTCATTGATTTTATCAACCAAAATAACGCTAATGAAAGCGTGTTTTTAATGGATAATCTATTAAGCGAAAGGATAGCTTATAAGCGTTCAGTGAGTGAAGGCATGGGCGTGATGGAATACAATGACAATAAAGCTAAAAACGAATGGTCTCAATTCTATGATGAATTGAATGGGTATTTAGGGGGGCAAAAAATGAAATAGTATAATTTATAGTTTAATTCTAAATAACGCTTAATTGTGTTATGATATTAAAAACAATCTACTTTAAAGGATAAATATGGAATTTAAAAACACTAAAAAAGACAGGCTGAGCGATTTAGAAAATCGCTTTGAGAATGCCAACAAGCATGAAACAAACCAACATGAAAAAGAAGACAGGAAAAAAGCCCACACGCTCTATATTTCAGAGAAAGTGATGAATAGCGTAGAAGAGTATTTGAATGAATTTGGAGCGTTCAGGGAAAATAAAAGCGTGTTTGTTCAAGACGCTATTGTTTTTTATTTAGAACACAAGAAAAAAGAAATGAAGCAAATGCTTTTAGATAAGGCGAGCAAGTTGTGATTTCACATCATGCCTTGTTCGTAAGGCTATCTTTCAAACCCATCATCTCTAGAGCATTGCTTCAAATTGTGTTTTGGTTCGGTATTTTTTGAAACTTCTTGTTGCGATTTTTGTGCATTTTGTAAAGACACCATTTCTTGTAACACTCTTAGCGTTATCTTAGCCACACCCTTACTTGCACTCTTTTGCAATTCTAATTCTTTTTCTAAAAATTGCAACGACTTTTTAAGGCGAGCTAATTTTTTGCCATTATATTCACATTCTAAAATCTCAATTTGTAGTCGCTTTTTTCTTTCAATACAGAAATTTTTTCGTTTTTCTAAAAGCTCCATGGTTTCATTTTCTCTTTGGGCAAGATTTTTTAGAAATTCAATGCAAGAGTGGTTAGTCTCATTAACATTTTCAGCTCTTAAAGTATCGCTTGCAATCAATGCAATACTGTTTAAATATTTTAAGTGTCTATTAAGAGCGAATGAATTTGTTTTGTCATTGAGTGCTAACTGCGAATAAGACAGATAGCTATACACAATACCTAAAGCATTTCTAGTGTCATTGTTATGTTCTTTAATTTCTTTTTCCAACAAAATAAGATTTTTAGTCATCGTTTTGTTTGCACCATGATGTTGTAACGGCTTTAACAATTCATAAACTTTTCTTTTTTGAACAATTGCATGATAAGCCCTATTGAGAGCATGAAATTTATTAGGCATATTGATGTAGTTAGAGCAAGCCTTATCAAGTGCATTTATTTTTTGCTCTAGTGTATGGATTTTCTTAACGCTATTATAAAAATTTTGTAGCTCTTTAAAAAATTCATTGAACGCTAGGGCTTTTTGTTTTAATGAATGCAAGCGTTGTTTTTCTAAAAGAGAAGTCTTTTTGTTTTTTAAAGCTTTATCAAAATTCTTGATATGGCAATTATTCTCCATAACTTTTTTGTAAGTTCCTTTTTTTAAAATGCTTAGTTCTTTTAAGTCATGTTTAGCGGATTTTTCATTTAAAAACTTTTCAAGCCATACCATATGCTCATCATCTATTTCAAAATTTTCTTCTAAAAGCTCAATCGCTTTTGAAGTGATGATTTTAATTTTAATGAAGTCTAACTTGTCTAGTTCTTTGTTTTTAACACTAGCTAGAAGTTTCATTTCCCTATGAGCATTATCATAAGCCTTATCAAAAAACTCATTATGATTAAAATTTTGTTTAAATTGTTCTTGACCTTGTGAAATAAGTTTGGATAGCTCTTCATTAATTCCAGCTATTCTTTTTTGAATATTAGGTTCGTTAGAATAATTCAACCTACCATGCGAATGGATATATAACTGGTCTTGAAAGCTTTCTCTCAATTGAAAAAAGAATTCTCTAACATACCGCTTATTAGCAAAGCGTAATTGTTTGCCTGTAAATTTGTGGGTCTTATTGATGATTACATGAACGTGTGGTTTGTTTTGGTGTGTATGGAGTTTAATCATAAAAGGATAGTCATATCCTAGCGTGTCAATCAAAGAGTTATAAACGCTTAATTCTAGAATTGCTAAATTACTAGGATGCAGATTTTCATCAAGGCTAAAAACTAAATGCATAGCCATGTTTTTCAATCTAGGATTTTTACTTCTCAACTCAGTGAAATCTGCATTCCAATCGTTAGCAATAATGTCATAATCAATCCATCTAAAAAATTCATCTCTAACCAACTCGCCATTTTTAGCAATGTAATCCATCGCCTTGTTAGTGTGGAGCTGTGTCATGTTGCCTATGTTTTTGATCACAACTTGTTTTTTAGAATCGGTTTTCACATTAGAGTTCAAAGTAGAAGTTTCAATTTGAGAGGTGAAAGTTTTTATGTATTCTTGAATAGCTGTCGTGAAAACTTCATCATAAGATCGTTTGGGTTTAGGAGTTTTTTTAGGGCGTATTTCTTCATATTCAAAAAGAGATTCTTCTTCATCGTCTAAAAGAACTTGATGCATTTTGTAAGAATAGCGTTTCTTTTCTATTCTTTCAAAGTTTTTCAAACCACTCAAAAACTCTTCCCCTTTGTTGCGAACTTGATTTCGCTTTTGGTATTCAAAAAGGTGAAAAAATCCCTAATAGAACCAAAATTTCACACCATTCACTTTAGCAAAAAAATGGTGTTTTTTCAAGACCCAAAAAAAGGGCAGGATAACACTCAAAAAGAAAAAAATGTGTACTTTTTGAGTAGGTGTGTCTTATGCAGACCGCTAAACAAGGGGGTTACGGGAGTTCCTTAAAAAAACCTTAAAAATGAGACCCCTTTTTTTGGCTATTTTTTGGAATTTTGTTAGAAAATGCTACAATACTGAAACTCAAATAACGGAGTGAATTTGCGATGACTGAGTGGCAAAAGAGAAAATTGGCCCATCAAAGAAAGCTAGATCGCTTAACAAAGTTTCATTATGAGAATAAAATGCATTTTGAAATCATGCGTTGTGCTGTGGAAAAAAACTATCAGTTGTCGCCTGAAAAAGACAGAGAGTATGAAAATTACATGATCAAGGAGTTGAGAAAATTCTATCGCAAATTGCAAAGCGAGCTGAAAAAAGGCAGAGTGTTTGGGAAAAAGTTGTCAAACCATCCTAAAAAATATCAAGAAGAAATCACTTATCTTATTGAAAATATTTGGTGAAAAAATTTACTTTTTCTTTTTCAAAATGACTGATAGTTTTTTAAATACTTGATTGCTTTCAAGTATCAACTTCCTTTATTTTTTAGCTAAAATCTTGTGTGCTTTGCTCATAACAAACTAAGTGCTTTGTTTGTAACGGTTGTATGCTTTGATGCATGAGTCAAGCACTTAAACCACAATGCTAAAAGTTTATAAGTGAAATACTTATACAATTTTTTTTTACAATTAGGAAAACACTTCTTCATTAGGCTTGACTTCCCAATTCAAACATTTTGTCATTTTGGGATTTCTAAAATAGTAATTCGCTTTTAGTTTTAAAGGTTTGGCTTGATGACCGCCTACTAATATAATCACTTCATCTTTATTAATATTTAGAATATCTTGCGGACTAACCAGATCCCACGCCTCTTTTCCTATACTAGAAGTCCCCCCCATAATGAGTTGTCCTTTTTCTGTAGAGTGGCTTCGTGTTTTTCTGGTCATCTTGCCGATTTCATTAGAAATTTGTTGTGCATATTCATAATCGTTCATTCTAAAAAGGACCTTATAATTCACCGTGCCGTTTAAAATCTTAGCGTCTTCTTTGCCATAGTATTTTTCAATCATTGCATTGCTTTGAGTGATGTAAAGCAATACCACTCCATAACTTCTACTCAATGCTGGCATTTCTAACAAGAAACTGAGTTTTCCAAATCTAACAAACTCGTCCAATATAAAATAAATTCTTTCATCAAATCTTTTGCTTTCTTTTAAAAGCAAGTTTTTGCCTATGCTTTCTAAAAGCACTCTAATCAATGGAGCAATAATGTCAATATCTGTTTGAGCTATTTTAATGTAAAGAGTGATATTGTCTTTTCTTAGATCTTCATATTCAAAACTCATTTTAGAGGTCGCTCTTTTAACTCTATAATCCGTGAATACTTGCATAAATCTGTCAAAAGTAGATTTGATAGAGCTAAATTCCTTGTCGTTAGCATTCGACCATCTGTTTGCATAAGAACGCATGAAAGGATCTAACATGCCTTCTTCTAAAATAGGCATTTTGTCTTTATCTAGCTTCAATTCTAACTTGTTAATTGTGCCATCATAGTTTTCTTTTTTATCAACATCAATGTAAATTTGTTCAGCCACTTGTTGATACCATAATTTCCTAACATCAACATCAGCAATTTGTATAGGTATTCCATTAGCGTCTTTATCTAACATGTAAGTGCCATCATTATTCATCTCAAAACCACCACCTTCCTCTTTGCTTTTTTCAACACATTTAAAAACTTGTGGGTAGAAACGCCCTCTTTTATTGATCAAAGGAGTGTAGTTTTTGTCTAATGATAGAGCAATTTCAAAAAGGGTGGTCTCTTCATTGACGCATAGCTCATACAATGCATGGAAAGTAAAGACATTCTTAGCTTGCTCTACCCAATGAGGGTCTTGAGATTTTTCGTTAAAGATAGTGTTAGCAATCTCTTCAACCAAACGGCGTTTTTCACTAAAGCTCATTTTAGAAACAATTTTCTTATCAAAAGGATTGAAGTATAAACTATTATCTGTTCCATAAGGATTGAAAATGAAAATCTTATTTTTAAAATGCTTTTGTCTGTATCCAGCTGTTAAATCGCATAATTCGCCTTTGATGTCTAACACCACACAAGAGCTAGGCACGCTCAAAAGTGTTGGGATAGCTACTGCAGAAGTTTTACCAGCACCAGGAGGAGCAACAATTAAAGTAGAAAGGGGGGAATTATAATACACTACTTTAGCTCTAGTCATCACATTATACACTCCCAAAGGCAGTCCATTATCAAAATTTAAGGTGATGGGATTTTCTTTTTTTAAACCTAATAACATAGAGCCTTTTAGGTGTTCCAATAAGTTTTGGTAATAAGTTTTTTGATTTTTAAGCATCAGCATCAAACCGCTTAAAAGATTTTCGTAAAAAATTTGTCTTATTATAATCTTTAATGTGTTATAGTAGGTTTTGAAATCAAAAATCCTAAAACCTGTTTTATCTTCAAACACTCTTTCATTACAAAAGATTATTAAGTGCCTTTTGAAAATGGCAAAGATGCTTAATGGAGCAAATAAAGACAGAAAAAACAAAGCACAAATGGATTTAACCCAAGAAACAAGCGAGTATTTGTAGGTTTCAATATCTTTAATACTAGCCCATTTAGCCTTACCATGACTATTCATATTCACGCCCTTAAAAAACAAATAGATAGTGAAAATCAACGGAGTAAGAGCGTAGATAAAAGCCAAGTGAATTTGGAGCTTAAAGGATTTAAAATGTTTTAAATTTGCAAAAATTTCTTGACTGAGCAAAATGGTAGAGTGAAAGCTTTTCATGTCCATTAAATAGAATAACGCAATTAAAAATACAATAGGTGCTAATACAATACTTAACAAGTAAATAATAGGCATATAGTGATTTTTAGATAATTCTTTGAGTTTCTCATAAGCGTTTTTTTCTAAAACCAACACCAAGCGTTTCCCACCATTTTTAAGTTTAGAGTTTTGATAAGGTTTGGTATTCTTTTTCATTCGTATCCTAAAAGTTGTTTTAAATCTGTTTTGACATCTAAAAAATCTGTAATTTCTCTCTCATGGGTTTTATGATTAAATTTCAAATGGATTAAATAATCTATTCCAGCACAAAAATAATTTAAAAGAGCGGTTGGGTTTACTTCATTTCTGCTTATTGCCATATTCATAGAAATAGCTTCAAAGGCATCTTTAGTACTATTGGCATGTAAAGTGCTTATCATACCACTATGCCCTGTGTTAGAGAGCCTTAAAAATAAAGAAGTGTTTCTTGTGTCAAGTTCGCCAAGCAAAAGCCTTTTAGGTGTCATTCTCATAGCCGAGTTTAAAGCTTGCTCATAGGTAAAAAAGCTATCTTCATTTTTTCCTACCAAAATATTAACTTGATTAGGATTTTCCATATGAAGTTCAGGACTATCTTCTATAGTAACCACTCTATCTTCTAAAGGAATAAAATTGAGTAAGCAGTTTGCAAAAGAAGTCTTACCGCTACTTGTCCCACCTACGATGAGCATGTTTTTTGCATCCATCACTGCATTGATAATTTGTTGGTAAGTCATGTTCTTCTCTAAACATTTTTGAGAAAGTTTAAAGCTCTCAATAGGGAATTTAAAAAGACTAGGTATTCTAATGTTGATCGCAATATTGCTATTAGCAATAACACCAGGATGTAAAGCATGCACGCGAAATTGTGTGTAAGGTATAGAAGTAGCGAGCTGTGGGTGTTTTAAATCAAACATT
>NZ_MTWR01000054.1:0-11754 GCF_001998165.1 Helicobacter pylori
AACAAGCTTGTTGAATTTCAATGGCAACAGCGTTTTTAACGCTCCTGTGAATTTCTACGCTAATAATTCTCAAATTTCTTTCACTAAATTAGCGACTTTTAATTCTAATGCCTTGTTTGATTTAGAAAACAACAGCACCCTGAATTTTCAAAGCGTTCTTTTAAACAGCACTCTAAGCCTTTTAGGCAATGGTGCTAACGCTCTATCCATTAATGCAAGCGGGAATTTCAGCTTTGGAACTCAAGGCGTTTTGAATCTGTCTAATGTGAATTTGTTTGATGCAAAAAACAAGCCCTTAGTTTATAATATTTTACAAGCTCAAAACATTCAGGGTTTAATGGGGAATAACGGCTATGAAAAGATCCGTTTTTATGGCATACAGATTGACAAGGCTGATTATTCGTTCAATAACGGCGTTCATTCTTGGAGTTTCATTAACCCGCTCAATACGACTGAAACGATTACCGAAACCTTGCATAACAACCGCTTGAAAGTGCAGATCTCTCAAAACGGCGTTTCTAATAATGCGATGTTTAATCTCGCTCCTAGCTTGTATGATTACCAACAAAACCCTTATGATGAAAGTGCGAATTCCTATAATCACACGAGCGACAAAGCTGGCACTTATTATTTGAATAGTAACATCAAAGGCTTTGGTAAGAATAATGAGATACCCGGGACTTATAATGCGCAAAACCAACCCTTACAAGCCTTACACATCTATAATCAGGCTATCACTAAACAGGATTTAAGCGTGATCGCTAATTTAGGTAAGGAATTTTTGCCTAAAGTGGCTAAGCTTATCGCTTCAGGGGCTTTAGACAATCTCAATCTCAATAGCCCGGATAGCTTTGAAACGATTTTTAGTATCTTAAAAGAATATGGCATTACTTTAAACCAAGCGAATTGGAAGAGTTTATTGAAGATCATCAATAATTTTTCTAACACGACTAATTATCATTTTTCTCAAGGCAGTCTCGTTGTGGGGGCGATCAAAGAAGGGCAAACCAATACTAAAAGCGTGGTGTGGTTTGGAGGCGATGGCTATAAAGAGCCATGCGCGGTTGGGGATAATACTTGCCAGATGTTCAGACAGACTAATTTAGGGCAATTGCTCCATTCCACTTCGCCTTATTTAGGCTACATTAACGCTAATTTTAAGGCTAAAAACATTTACATTACCGGAACCATCGGTAGCGGGAACGCTTGGGGGAGCGGAGGGAGCGCGAATGTGTCTTTTGAAAGCGCGACGAATTTGGTGCTTAATCAAGCCAATATTGACGCTCAAGGGACTGATAAAATCTTTTCTTATCTAGGGCAAGGTGGCATTGAAAAGTTTTTTGGAGAAAAAGGCTTAGCGAATGCGCTTTCTAATATTGTTTATGAAGAGAGTTTGAACAATAACGCTATCCCTAAAGATTTAGCTAGCATGATCCCTAAAGATTTTGGATCTAAGACTTTAAGCTCTTTGTTTAGCCCTACTGAAGTGAATAGCCTCTTAGGCGTGAGCGCTTTTAAAAACGCGATCATGGAAATTTTAAATTCTAAAACGGTGGGCGATGTTTTTGGTGAAAACGGGCTTTTAAATGCATTGGATACGGCAAAAAGAAAAGAAATCGATCAAATGCTTTTAGAGCAAATCCAAGCCCATTCTTCAGGGTTTGAAAAATTCATTGTTAAAACTTTAGGGATTGAAAATGTAGAGAATTTCATCAATAACTGGTATGGCAAGCAAAGTTTGAGTTCTTTTGCCAATAATTTTGTGCCTGGAGGCTTGAATCAAGCCCTGGATAAAATAGGTTCTAGCGCTGATGCCAAAGACTTACAGAGTTTCTTGGATAAAACGACCTTTGGGGATATTCTCAATCAAATGATTGAACAAGCCCCCTTAATCAATAAGCTCATTTCTTGGCTAGGCCCGCAGGATTTAAGCGTGTTAGTGAATATCGCTTTAAATAGCATCACCAATCCCAGTAAGGAATTATTGGGCGCGATTTCTGGAATGGGTCAAAAAGTGTTGAACGATTTGCTAGGCGAAGGCGTAGTGAATAAAATCATGAACGATCAAGTCTTAGGGCAAATGATTAATAAAATCATCGCTGATAAGGGCTTTGGAGGCGTTTATCATCAAGGTTTGGGATCCATACTGCCTAAACCCTTGCAAGATGAATTGAAGAAATTGGGCATGGGCTCTTTACTCAAACCTAAAGGTTTGCACAATCTTTGGCAAAAAGGGAATTTCAATTTCGTGGCTAAAAACCATGTGTTTGTGAATAACAGCTCGTTTAGTAACGCCACAGGGGGGGAATTGAATTTTGTAGCGGGCAAGTCCATTATCTTTAACGGGAAAAACACGATTAATTTCACGCAATATCAGGGCAGGCTTTCTTTTGTATCTAAAGATTTTTCTAACATTTCATTAGATACCTTAAACGCTACCAACGGCTTAACGCTTAATGCGCCACGAAATGATATTAGCGTTCAAAAAGGTCAGATTTGCGTGAATGTCTTAAATTGCATGAGCGAGAAAAAAACTAATTCTTCAACTTCAAGCACTCCAACCGATGAAACGCTAGAAGTGAATGCCAATAACTTCGCTTTTTTAGGAACCATTAAAGCTAATGGATTAGTGGATCTTTCAAAAGTCTTACAAAATACGACTATCGGGACTTTAGATTTAGAGCCAAACGCCACTTTTAAAGCGAATCATTTGATCGTGAATAACGCTTTTAACAATAACTCTAATTACAGGGCTGATATTAGCGGTAGTTTCAATGTACTTAAAGGAGCGACTTTTAGCACGAATGAAAATGGTTTGAATGTGGGGGGGAATTTTAACAGCGAAGGGCCATTAATCTTTAATCTTAACAATAAAACCCATCAAACGATTATCAATGTAACTGGCACTTCTACGATCATGTCTTATAATAATCAGGCTTTAATCCATTTTAATACTCAACTCAAGCAAGGCGCTTACACGCTTATTAACGCTAAACGCATGGTTTATGGCTATGATAATCAAACGATTCTTGGAGGGAGCTTGAGCGATTATCTCAAGCTTTACACCCTCATTGATTTTAACGGCAAACGCATGCAATTAAAGGGCGATTCGTTAAGCTATGACAACCAACCGGTTAGTATTAAAGATGGGGGTCTTGTGGTAAGCTTTAAAGACAATCAAGGGCAAATGGTGTATTCATCTATCCTTTATGATAAAGTTCAAGTTAGCGTCTCTGATAAGCCCATGGATATTCATGCCCCTAGTTTGGAGTATTACATTAAATACATTCAAGGCAGTGCTGGTTTGAATGCGATCAAATCTGCGGGCAATAATTCCATTCTGTGGTTGAATGAGCTTTTTGTGGCTAAGGGGGGTAATCCCTTGTTCGCTCCTTATTATTTGCAAGACAATCCCACTGAACACATTGTTACTTTAATGAAAGATATTACCAGCGCTTTAGGCATGCTTTCTAAACCCAATCTTAAAAACAATTCCACCGATGCTTTACAGCTCAACACTTACACGCAACAAATGAGCCGTTTAGCCAAGCTTTCTAATTTCGCTTCCTTTGATTCAACGGATTTTAGCGAACGCTTGAGCAGCCTTAAAAACCAAAGATTTGCTGATGCGACCCCTAATGCGATGGATGTGATTTTAAAATACTCTCAAAGGGATAAATTAAAAAACAACCTTTGGGCGACCGGCGTTGGGGGCGTGAGCTTTGTGGAAAATGGCACAGGAACGCTCTATGGTGTCAATGTGGGCTATGACAGATTCATTAAGGGTGTGATTGTTGGAGGGTATGCGGCTTATGGGTATAGCGGGTTTTATGAACGCATCACTAATTCTAAATCTGATAATGTGGATGTGGGCTTGTATGCGAGGGCTTTCATCAAAAAGAGCGAGCTGACTTTCAGCGTTAATGAAACTTGGGGGGCTAATAAAACCCAAATCAGCTCCAACGACGCTTTGCTTTCTATGATCAACCAATCTTATAAATACAGCACATGGACGACGAACGCAAGAGTCAATTACGGGTATGATTTCATGTTTAAAAACAAAAGCATCATTTTAAAACCTCAAATTGGTTTAAGGTATTACTATATTGGCATGACCGGTTTAGAAGGAGTGATGAATAACGCGCTCTATAACCAGTTTAAAGCGAACGCTGATCCGTCTAAAAAGTCGGTTTTAACGATTGATTTTGCTTTTGAGAACCGCCATTATTTCAACACAAACTCTTATTTTTATGCGATTGGCGGCTTTGGTAGAGACTTATTAGTTAATTCTATGGGGGATAAATTGGTGCGTTTCATTGGCAACAACACTTTGAGTTACAGAAAAGGCGAGCTTTACAACACCTTTGCGAGCATCACTACGGGCGGGGAAGTGAGGTTGTTTAAAAGCTTTTATGCGAATGCTGGGGTGGGGGCTAGGTTTGGATTGGATTATAAAATGATCAATATTACCGGAAATATTGGAATGCGTCTAGCGTTTTAGGGGGTTGGGGCTTACCCCTTTTTTGAGCCATTAAACGATTGATGAGAAGCCAAACAAGACATTAGCGCATAGAGATTGATGATATTACAAAATCCCAAGATGCTTTGTTCGTTTTGAAAAATTCTAGCTACAAAAATGGCCAAGCAAAAACAAAACAATACGCTTAAAAAAACACTAACAAAAAATAAGCGCTTTAAAATGAAGAATAGCGATGATACTAAAGCACATAAGAAGAGAGAACAATAAAGATAAAAGCGATCACAACGATTAGTTTTGAAGCGATTAATGCTAGAATTAAAAGAATCTTCGTATTGATTAATGTTGCCATTCCTACCCATTCGCAACTATCTAAGACAATAGGATCGGAGTGGCGATGATGCTTGTAAGTTGTTGGGTGTTGCGCAAGCTTATGAGATTTGATATAAGAGCGTTTTGCTCTAAACTGGTTTCTAGTTCATCCATAATAATCAATTTTATAAAAAATTGATAGGATTTAAAAAGGTCGTTTGCGTTTAATTTAGGTGGGTAGGTTTTTGGGCGTGTGCTGATATTAGAAATCATAAAATCCCCTTATATGGAAATGATTTAAAATCCTATTTAGGGTTATTATATTCAAATGATGGTTTTATTTAGTGCAGTATTACTAAAAAATTAACCAATATTTGTTAAAACGAGCCAAAAGCGTTACTGATAGACACGCTCTAAGCGAGTGAAACGATTTCAAAAAGTGCTCCAAACTCTCAAAAATAGACAAAGCCAAATCTTTAAATAAAAAAACCCTAAAAACCAAAGAAACGGAGTTTTTGATTTCTTATTATCAAAACCCTAAATACCCTCTCATTTTTTGTCCGTTACTGGTTTATGGGTGTTTTAGCATATAAAATTCCAACGCTTTTTCAAAGAGGAGCGAGCGATTAGGAAAACCTTTCTCTTTCATGTATTCATCCACTTTAGCCATAAAACTGGGCGAAAGTAAAACGCTATGATTGATTCTTCGCTCTTTACTTGTTTTTTCTTCGTATTCTATCTCTTCTATTTCAGCTAACAAACTGGGCGAAAGCGAAATGTTAAAACTGCTTTTTCGTTCGCTACTCACTTTTATTTCTGCTTCTAACTCGGCTAATTCTGTTAGCAATTTTTTGCGTTTGGCTTGTAAGGCCTGAATGGTTGTGTGCGCTTTATGGTGTTCCATTATTGCTCCTTAAAGTATCTTTATTTTTCGCATTCTACTATAAAATAGGATCTTGTGAGTAAATTCATTAAGAATGAAAATTGGAATTTTTCTTTAGAATTTAACCGGGTATTTGATTTTAATTTCAATCCAATTCCTTAAGGCGCTTCAACAATTCTTCTTCATTCAAAACGCTCACGCCATGTTTTTTTGCTAGAGCGAGTTTTGAGCCGGCGTTTTCTCCAGCGATTAAAAAATCGGTTTTAGCGCTCACGCTTGAAGAAATTTTTGCCCCTAAATTTTCTAACATTTGAGCGTATTCTTGCCGTGGTTTAGAAAGCGTGCCGGTTAAAACAATCGTTTTATTGCTGAAAACAGAAGGGCTTTTTTGCTTTTCTTCAGCCATATCGTTGTTTTTAGGGTTTAACAAATCAAATAACGATCGGATAAATTCCTGATTGCTCGCATAAAAATTGACTAAAGAGCGCGCCATTTCCACCCCAAAGCCTTCCATTTCTAAAAATTCGGATTCGCTTTTTTCTAACACATTTAAGCCGTATTTAGCCAGCGTTTTACTCGCTCCCTTACCGATATGCTCAATCCCTAAAGCGTTAATCAAACGCCATAAGGGAGGGTTTTTGCTTTTTTGAATAGCGTCTAATAGATTTTGAGCTTTTTTGATTTTGAATTTGTCTAGCCGCATTAAATCTTCTAATTTTAAAGCATACAAATCCAGAGCGTTAAAAATGAGTTTTTCTTCAAAAAGTTGCTCTATGACTTTATCGCCTAGGCCTTGAATGTTTAAAGCGTCTTTAGAAGCGAAATGAATCAAGCTTTCTTTCAACCTTGCCGGGCAGTTGAGGTTTTGACAATAAGTAAAAATCTCTTCGCATAAAAGCTCATGCGAACATATAGGGCAAACTTTGGGGCGTTCAATTTTATGTTGCGAGCCGTCCCTATAAGATTCTAAAGGTTTGATGATTTTAGGGATCACATCGCCGCTTCTAATGACGACAACCCTATCATTGAGCATGATATTCTTTTTTTCAATTTCAGAATAATTGTGTAAGGTCGCTTTCGTAATGATAGCTCCAGCAATTTCTACAGGCTCTAAAACAGCGACCGGTGTGATCGCCCCGCTACGCCCCACTTGGTTAATGACTCCTACAATTTTTGTGTGTTTTTCTAGAGCCGGGAATTTATAAGCGCAAGCGAATTTAGGGGATTTTTGCGTGTAGCCTAGCTCCTTTTGAATGTTTAATTCATTCACAACGATCACCATGCCGTCTAAAAGGGCGAAAAAGCCATCCCTTTCTCTAATCAGGGTGTGGTAATTTTCTTCTATTTCTTGGTGGTTTTTGTTTAGGCTTAAGTATTGAATAGCGCTAAAACCTAGCGAAACAATAAAATCCAAACACTCCTTAAAGCTTAGGAAATTTAAAGAATGCTTGCCCACGCCCCAAGGAATGAATTGCAATTTACGCTTTTTAGTGATTTCGCTATCAAGCTGTCTCAAACTCCCTGATGCGGCGTTTCTAGGGTTAGCGAATAGGGATTCATTAGCGTTTAAGCGCTCTTTGTTTAAAGCGTCAAAATCCTTTTTAGCAATGATCACTTCGCCCCTGATTTCTATTTCTCCATTATAAGCGATAGCGTGGGGGATATTAGCGATGTGTTTAGCGTTTGCACTCACTAATTCCCCTTCTAAGCCATTACCCCTAGTGGTCGCACTCACTAGCTTGCCATGTTGATACAAAAGATTGAGCGAAACCCCATCAAGTTTGGGCGAACACACGAATGAAGCGTTAGGATAAACTTTTAAAATGCGTTGCAACCACGCTTGCAATTCACTTTGATTGAACACATCATCTAAGCTCCACATCCGCATTAAATGGGGGTTTTTACTGAACTCATTGGTGGCAGTAGCCCCCACTTTTTGGGTAGGGGAGTTAGCCTGAATATCATTAGGGTTTTCTTCTTCATAAGCTTTTAATTCTTGGTAAAGTTCATCATAGACCGCATCGCTTACGATGGGTTCATCAAGGTTGTAATAATGGTGCGATAGGGTGTTTAAATATTCAATTCTTTCTAAATATTCTTTTTGGCTTTTTATCATTAAAAACCTTTTAAACTAAATTAGGGTAGTATTATAACATTTAATCTTTGATAGGGCTTTAGGGGAAATTAGGTGGTAAGAGACATTGACAAAACGACTTCGTTGCACTTGAACAACGAAGCGCAATTTCTGTGTTTTAGATTAGATGCAGAAAAAGACGCCCAACTTTATGGCATGAATATTTTTAAGATCCGAGAAATTATCCATTATGATGGGGAGATTACAGAGATTCTTGGAGGGAGCGATGGCGTGATGCTCGGATTTCTTAGCGTTAGGGGCGAATCCATTCCTTTAGTGGATGTGAAAAGGTGGTTGCATTATAACGCCAATGATCCGAGTCGTGATTTAAAAGAATGCAGCGTTAAAGATGATCATAATCTGGTGATCGTGTGCCATTTTTCTAACCATTCCATCGCTCTAAAGGTTTTAAAGATTGAAAAAATCATTCATAAAAATTGGAATGAGATTAGTGCTGGGGACAAACAAGGCATTAATGAAGAGGGCAAGCTTAGCGCTATCACTCGTTTTGATGAAGAACGAGTGGTGCAAATCTTAGATGTGGAGAAAATGATTAGCGATGTTTTCCCTAGCTTGAAGGATTTAGACGATTTGACTTTGCGTTGCATAGAAGCCATTCAAAGCCAAAAACTCATTTTAATCGCTGAAGACTCCCTAAGCGCTCTTAAAACCCTAGAAAAGATCGTTCAAACTTTAGAATTGCGTTATTTAGCCTTTCCAAATGGGAGGGAATTGTTGGATTATTTGTATGAAAAAGAACATTACCAACAAGTCGGCGTGGTCATTACGGATTTAGAAATGCCTAATGTTTCAGGGTTTGAAGTGTTAAAAACCATTAAAGCTGATCACAGGACTGAGCATCTTCCTGTGATTATCAATTCGTCCATGAGCAGCGATTCTAACCGCCAGTTAGCCCAATCTTTAGAAGCGGATGGTTTTGTGGTAAAATCTAACATTCTTGAAATCCATGAAATGCTTAAAAAGACGCTTTCATAAATTTAATTTTTGTTTTAATTTAAAGGGATAAAACATGCGAAGTCATTTCTGCACAGAAATTAGTGAAAAAGATGTGGGTAAAATCATCAAAGTGGCCGGGTGGTGTAACACTTATAGAGACCATGGAGGCGTGGTTTTTATTGATTTAAGGGATAAAAGCGGTTTGGTGCAACTCGTCTGTGATCCTAGCTCTAAGGCTTATGAAAAGGCTTTAGAGGTTAGGAGCGAATTTGTGCTAGTGGCTAAAGGGAAAGCGCGTTTAAGGGGTGCTGGGTTAGAAAACCCTAAACTAAAGACCGGTAAAATTGAAATCGTTTTAGAAGAGTTAGTCATTGAAAATAAAAGCGCTACCCCACCGATTGAAATTGGCAATAAAAATGTGAATGAAGATTTGCGCTTGAAATACCGCTATTTGGATTTACGCTCTTTGAATGCTTATGAAATCTTTAAATTGCGCAGTGAAGTGGCTTTAATCACTCGTAACACTCTAGCCCAAAAGGGCTTTTTAGAGATTGAAACCCCCATTCTGTCTAAAACTACGCCTGAGGGAGCTAGGGATTATTTAGTGCCAAGCAGGGTGCATGAGGGCGAATTTTTTGCGCTCCCTCAAAGCCCGCAATTATTCAAACAGCTTTTAATGGTGGGGGGAATGGATAGGTATTTTCAAATCGCTCGTTGTTTTAGAGATGAAGATTTGAGAGCGGACAGGCAGCCAGAATTCACGCAAATTGATGCGGAAATGAGTTTTTGCGATGAAGATGATGTGATGGGCGTGGTGGAAGATTTGTTGCAAGCGATTTTTAAAGCGATTGGGCATACTATTTCTAAACCTTTTAAACGCATGCCTTATAAGGAAGCGATGGAAAATTACGGGAGCGATAAGCCGGATTTACGCTTTGAATTGCCTTTAATAGAAGTGGGGGATTGCTTTATGGACAGCTCAAACGCTATTTTTTCTAATATCGCACAAGATTCTAAAGATAAACGCATTAAAGCTTTGAATGTTAAGGGGGCTGATATCATTTTTAGCCGCAGCGTTTTAAAAGAATTAGAAGAATTTGTGCGCCAATTTGGGGCTAAAGGCTTAGCGTATTTGCAGATTAAAGAAGATGGGATTAAAGGGCCTTTAGTTAAATTTTTGAGCGAAAAGGGGCTTAAGAATATTTTAGAAAAAACTGGTGCAAAAACTGGGGATATTGTCTTTTTTGGAGCTGGGGATAAAAAAATCGTGTTAGATTACATGGGGCGCTTGCGCTTGAAAGTGGCTGAAACGCTTGATTTGATTGATAAAGACGCTTTGAATTTCTTATGGGTGGTCAATTTTCCCATGTTTGAAAAAACCGAAAACGGCTATCATGCCGCGCACCACCCCTTTACGATGCCTAAAAATATAGAATGCGAAGATATAGAAGAGATTGAAGCGCATGCGTATGATGTGGTGCTTAATGGCGTGGAGCTTGGTGGGGGAAGCATTAGGATTCATAAAGAAGAAATGCAAAAAAAAGTCTTTGAAAAAATCAATATCCACGAAGAGGAAGCGCAAAAGAAATTTGGCTTTTTATTAGAAGCGCTAAAGTTTGGCGCTCCTCCTCATGGGGGCTTTGCGATAGGCTTTGATCGCTTGATCATGCTAATGACTAAATCCAATAGCATTAGAGACGTGATCGCTTTCCCCAAAACGCAAAAAGCTTCATGCTTATTGACTGATGCGCCTAGCCCCATTAATGAAGAGCAACTAAGAGAATTACACATTCGCTTGAGAAAATAATTTAAAAGGATACGATTTGAAACAACTATTTTTGATTATTGGAGCCCCAGGGAGTGGTAAAACCACTGATGCAGAGCTTATCGCTAAGAATAACAGCGAAACAATCGCTCATTTTTCTACTGGGGATTTACTCAGGGCTGAGAGCGCTAAAAAGACCGAGCGAGGCTTATTGATTGAGAAATTCACTTCTCAAGGCGAATTAGTGCCTTTAGAAATTGTGGTAGAAACGATCCTTTCAGCGATTAAAAGCTCTAGTAAAGGGATCATTTTAATTGATGGCTATCCCAGGAGCGTGGAGCAAATGCAGGCTTTGGATAAGGAATTGAACGCTCAAAATGAAGTGATTTTAAAAAGCGTGATTGAAGTAGAAGTGAGTGAAAACACCGCTAAAGAAAGGGTTTTAGGGCGCTCTAGGGGGGCTGATGATAATGAAGTCGTGTTTCATAACCGCATGCGGGTGTTTTTGGATCCGTTGGGTGAGATCCAAAATTTTTACAAGGCTAAACATTTGCATAAAGTTATCAATGGCGAAAGAAGCATTGAAGAGATTGTGAATGAAATGCAAAAATATATTTTGTCTTTTGCGAATTAAAATGCGTTCCAAAGAGAATGAGCTGTGATTGGTGTTTATATCATTTCTTTAAAAGAAAGTCAAAGGCGTTTGGATACTGAAAAACTCGTTTTAGAGTCTAACGAAAAGTTTAAAGGTCGTTGCGTTTTTCAAATCTTTGACGCTATTAGCCCCAAACACGAAGATTTTGAAAAATTCGTTCAAGAGCTTTATGATGCGCAAAGCATGTTAAAATCCGATTGGTTCCATTCTGATTATTGTTATCAAGAATTATTGCCCCAAGAATTTGGGTGCTATTTGAGTCATTATTTTTTGTGGAAAGAATGCGTTAAATTAAACCAACCGGTCGTTATTTTAGAAGATGATGTAGCGCTAGAGTCTAATTTCATGCAAGCCTTAGAAGATTGCTTGAAAAGCCCTTTTGATTTTGTGAGACTCTATGGGCATTATTGGGGAGGCCATAAAACCAATTTGTGCGCTCTCCCTATTTATACAGAGAATGAAAATGAAGAGGTTGAAGTGCCTATGGAAAATCATGCAGAGGCTGAAGCGTCTATGGAAAAAACGCCTATTGAAAATTATGAAGTTACCCCCCCCCCCCCACCCCACCCCC
>NZ_MTWR01000055.1:0-3691 GCF_001998165.1 Helicobacter pylori
TTTACCGGCAATTTCTAAACCTTTAATGCGAGCTAGACTCCCTGTGCCGTTTTCTACCGCATCCATCAGCGCTGAAAGGGTTAAAAAAGCTTGTTCTTTGGAAGTGATTTTCTTAGTTTCCATAGGCGTGAAAACTTTGATATTGTTTTGCTGATCGGTGATGCTTTCAATGAGCATGGGTTTGAGCATGGTGCCGTAATTAGAAAATAGAGAATACTTTTCAGCCGCATCAATCGGTGAGATAGCAAAGCTCCCTAACACAATAGACAAATCTTTAGGGAGGTTTTTAAACCCCATGTCGCTTAAAGATTGATAAATTTTTTCAAAGCCAAGCTGATCGCTTAAATTAATCGTGGCTAGATTTAACGAATGGCTCAAGGCTTCTTGCAAGGTTACAAGCCCTAAAAATTTGCGAGTATAATTGCTAGGGTGCCATGCGTGGTTTTGCGCGCTGTTTTTACTATAATTGCCATTTTCAAAATTTCGCGCGGTATCAGGGATTTTAGAAGTCGTGGAATAGCCATTATCAAAGGCGATTTGATACACAAAAGGCTTGATCGCGCTCCCAAATTGCCGTTTGGCTTGCGTGGCGCGATTGAAAGCGCTTTTTTTATAATCAATCCCCCCCACTAAGGCTAAAATCTTACCGGTGCTCGTTTCTGTAACTATCATGCTGGCGTTTAAGTTGTCTTCATCTTCATCATTAGATGCGTTAGTTTTTGGCTTCTCTTTAGCGATTTTTTCTAAGATTTTTTGATGCCCAAAACGCAAAGACTCTAACGCCAAGCGTTGGTAATCCAAATCTATCGTGAGCTTTATAGTATAGCCTTGAGTTTTTAGCCCGTCTAATTGATCCAATTGCTTCAACACTTCATCCACGACATAGGGGGCGATGTTTTGCGTGGAAGTTTGGTTATAAACGATTGGCACTTCATTGAGAGCGGATTTGAGCTCGTTAGAAGAAATCCAGCCTAAAGAATACAACCGCCTTAAAATATCATTAGCCCTAGAGAGCGAAAATTCTAAGTTTTTGGTAGGATCATAAAAACTTGGAGCCCTAGGTAAGGCGACTAACATGGTGATTTCTTTAAGCGTGAGTTTGTCAAGGGGTTTTTTAAAATACCCTAAGCTTGCGGTTTTCACGCCATAATACCCATGCCCAAAAAAAGTTTGGTTCAAATAACGCTCTAAAATTTCTTCTTTGCTTAAGACTTTTTCAATGCGTATGGAGATGATAGCTTCTTTGAGCTTTCTGGTTAATGTTTTTTCTCGCGTGAGCACCATGTTTTTAACGAGTTGTTGGGTTAGGGTGCTACCCCCTTCAGTGTAACGACCGCTTTTAGCGTTTTTAATCATAGCGCGCATGACAGCGTCTAAATTGATCCCCCCATGCTCAAAAAAGAGGGTGTCCTCTACCGCTAGAAGGCTTTCAATAAATCGTGGGGGGATTTCTTCAAAACGCGCATAAAAACGAAATTCCTTATCATAAATATTAGCGATCAAACGCCCTTTTCGGTCTAAAATCTGTGAAGCGACGCCCGGGCGATAATCTTTAATCTTAGCAATATCCTTATCCGTAGTTACCCAAACTTGAGCGACAAGAACGGCCAATAACCCTATGATAATTAAAACTAAAACCATAAAACCATAAAAAATCTTTTTCAGCATTAATCACTCTTAAAAGAAGATTGTATTTTAGAATAATTTAAAAGGGTGTTTGCAAGATCTTTAGTGTCTTCTAAGCTGTTTTTGAGGGACAAAGAGACGCGTAAAAGGGGTTTAGAAACCGTGGGGGGGCGGATAGCTCCCACTAAAAACCCTTTTTCTTTCAAAAAATACTGGGCGTTTAAAAGAGCGGGATTGTTTTCAAATTCTAGAGTGAAAAATCCTGCGAGCGTTCTAATACCTAAGGTTTCAAAAATAATCTGTTGGTGTTTGCTAAGCTCATTTTTTAATTCTTGCTTTTGTGCGATAAAGTATTCTAAATGGGCCAAAGTTAAAGCGGTGTCTAACAGGCTTAAAGCGGTGGTGTAAATCACGCTTTTAGCGCGATTAGTTAAAAACTCTATGACTTGTAAAGGGGCTAAAATGCACGCCCCATAGCTCGCAAGGGCTTTAGAAAAAGTGCTGAGCTTAATGATTTTGTCTTTTTCTTTGATGCGATGATATTCTAAAAAACCCAACAAATTTTCGCCGATAGTCCCAAAACTATGGGCTTCATCTACGATTAAAAAAGCGTTAGGAATCTCTTGAATGATTGCATAAAAATCATAAGGGGCGACGCTCGCATCCATAGAATAAACCCCCTCAATGGCTATGAATTTAAGCTTGTTTTTAGGGGCGTTAAAGAGTTTTTGTTTCAAATCTTTAATATCATTGTGCGAGAAAAAGATCACTTGATTAGGCTTAATCTTAGCGCTAAAGATCCCGCTCGCATGGTAGTGCGCGTCCATGAATAAGAGAGCGTTTTTGACTAAAAGGGTGTCTATTAAAGCCAGATTGCCCAAAAAACCACTCCCCACTAAAAGAACGCTTTCAAATTCTAACAAATCCGCTAATCGCTCTTCCAATTCTGCATGCAAAGGGTGGTAGCCATTCACTAGCATGGAAGCCTTGGGGGAATGAGCACCAAAGGATTGGAGCTTATCAAAAGCGTTTTGAAGCAAATCTTTTTTAACGCTCAAACCCAAATAATCATTAGAAGCGTAATCCTTTAATGAAGGGTCAAACAACTCTCTTTTGCGGTATCGTTTGGCATGGCGTAGGGCTTCTAAAGATTTAGAAAACATCAAAACACTTCATTGAACGAAATCATTCGCCTTTTTGAATTTTTTCAATGATTTTATTGAGTTCATCTTGTTTTTCGTAAAACATCTTATCAATATTTTCTTTGACATGCTTAGCGCTATCTTCCATTAAATGCACTTTATGTTCTAGGTATTTTGAATCGGTAATGTGGTCTTCTTGAACGGCTTTAACCAAATCATTAGCTTCAGCATGCACGCTCGCATGGTGGCTTTCTAAAGCTCTATAGCCTGAAGTGTTGGAAAAATTCTCTTTGCCCGCGCCCTCATAATACCATTTGCCTAAGCGGCAATTCTTATGACTGGTAATATCAAAGGAATTGAGACCAAAAACCATGCCATAAAGATTGTTTTTAAAGACCACATGATCCAATTTAGCCAGACCGCAAAACACCCGGTTATTGACATTGTAGATGGTGTATTTTGCGGCTTGCGCGACAATCATGTTATTTTTCACGGTGGATTTAAGCTCTTCTACATCGCCCTTAATAGAGCCTACAATAGAATTAATATCGTGGGTATTGGTTTGAATATCGTTCGCTTCTTGTTGCATGCTTTTAACCACGACAGCGATTTCTTTAGTGGCTTTTTGGGTTTTTTCAGCGAGTTTTCTCACCTCATCAGCCACCACAGCAAACCCTCTGCCATGTTCACCCGCTCGTGCGGCTTCAATAGCGGCGTTTAGGGCTAAGAGATTGGTTTGCTCTGCAATATCATCAATCAAAGAAATGACTTGAGTGATTTCATTGCTCCGTTGGTTGAGAGAGTCCGCTAACGAAGTGGCGTTTTGCATCTTTTCATAAAGCGATTCAATGTCTTGACCCGTTTTATTAACGGTTATTAACCCTTCATTAGAATGCTCTTCACCATTTTTAGCCGCATTTAAG
>NZ_MTWR01000056.1:0-10916 GCF_001998165.1 Helicobacter pylori
AGCTAACGCTCAAGCAGAAATTTTAAGCTTAGCCCAACAAGTAGCGAACAATTTCCACAGCATTCAAGGGCCTATCCAACAAGATCTAGAAGAATGCACCGCAGGATCGGCTGGTGTGATTAACGACAACACTTATGGTTCAGGTTGCGCGTTTGTGAAAGAAACCCTCAATTCTTTAGAGCAACACACCACTTATTACGGCAACCAGGTCAATCAAGAGAAAGCTTTGGCTCAAACCATTTTGGATTTTAAAGGAGCCCTTAACACTTTAAACAACGACTCAAAAGCGATCAATAGTGCTATCTCTAGCTTGCCTAACGCTAAATCTCTTCAAAACATGACGCATTCCACTCAAAACCCCAATTCCCCGGAAGGTTTGCTCACTTATTCTTTGGATTCAAACAAATACAACCAGCTCCAAGCCACCACGCAAGAATTAGGCAAAAACCCTTTCAGGCGCTTTGGCATGATTAGTTCTCAAACCAATAACGGCGCGATGAACGGGATCGGCGTGCAAGTGGGCTATAAGCAATTCTTTGGCAAAAAAAGGAATTGGGGGTTAAGGTATTACGGCTTTTTTGATTACAACCATGCTTATATCAAATCTAATTTTTTTAACTCGGCTTCTGATGTGTGGACTTATGGGGTGGGAATGGATGCGCTTTATAACTTTATCAACGATAAAAACACCAATTTCTTAGGCAAGAATAACAAGCTTTCCGTGGGGCTTTTTGGTGGTTTTGCACTAGCTGGGACTTCGTGGCTTAATTCCCAACAAGTGAATTTGAACATGGTGGGCAATATCTATAGCGCTAAGATGAATGTGGCTAATTTCCAATTTTTATTCAATCTAGGCTTGAGAATGAATCTCGCCAGGTCTAAGAAAAAAGACAGCGATCATGCCGCGCAGCATGGCGTGGAATTAGGCGTGAAAATCCCTACCATTAACACGGATTATTATTCTTTCATGGGTGCTGAACTCAAATACAGAAGGCTCTATAGCGTGTATTTGAATTATGTGTTTGCTTACTAGGTGGCACAAATCCTCTTTTTAAGGGGGTTTCATTGCGAAATGCCCCCTATACGCTTATGAGTTTTGATTAAAATTTAGTTGTTCATAAAAGCATGAAAGCCTTTTAAAAAACGCTTTTTAACTTTTTTTCATTTTCTTTTCTATGAAAATGTTTAAGCATTCTATGAGCAAGGCAAAACCAATACCCGCATACAAATAATTTTTATCAACATGCAAATGCAAGCCTTCTAAAAACAAAAACACGCCCACAACGAGCAAAAAAACAAAGGCTAAAGTTTTGATGCGATAATGCCTTTCAATAAAATCGCCAACGATTTTGGAAAAAAACATCATCACGATTACAGATAAAATAATAGCAAGCGCCATGACTTCTAGGTGTTTAGCGATCCCAATAGCCGTGATCACGGAGTCTAAAGAAAAGACAATGTCTAAAAACATGATTTCTATTAAGGTGATGGAAAAGCCAAACGCTTTTTCTTGGCGTTTTTCTTTAGGATAGATCTGCTCTTTTAGTTCCACTAACGCTTTAAAAGCTAAAAACACCCCCCCTGCAAGCAGCACCACATCACGCCATGAAAAGCTCATGCCTGATAAAGTGAATAAAGGCTTTTGCAAATGGCTGATAAAAAACAAGCTCCCTAAAAGCCCTATACGAGCGATCATCGCTAAGCCCAAGCCTAAAATCATGGCTTTATTTTGCTGGTGTTTGGGGAGTTTATAGACCATCACCGTGATAAAAATGATATTATCAATCCCTAGAACGATCTCTAAAAGCGTGAGCGTAGCCAAGGAGACTATGCCATGCGGTGTAGAAAGAGCATCTAAGAGTGAGGATAAAAATTCCATAAAAGGCTACAACCAGCCTTTCTTTTTAAAATAGAGCACAGGCAAAATCGTAGAAATCGCCATGACAATCAGCGCGAAAAGATACCCGTATTGCCATTCTAACTCCGGCATGAATTTAAAATTCATGCCATAAATCGTGCCAATCAATGTGGGGGGCATCATCGCCATAGTCGCCACAGTGAAGAGTTTGATGATTTTATTTTGCTCCACATTGACTTGAGAAGCGAACAGGTTTTGAATGTTATCAAGCGAGTTGAGATTGACCGTTGTAGACTCCACTAAAGAGCTAAAATCGGTTAAAATGATATTTAAATTATTTTTAGTATCGCTATCCACTTTATTGCTCCTTAGTAAAGCGGTGATAATGCGCCGTTTGTCAAAAAAGGAATCCCTTAAAGCCACATTAAATTCTTGCAAATTGGACAAGCGCACTAAAATATCATCATGCGTAGAAGTTTCTTTGAAAATGATGTTTTTACGCAACAGGCTCGTTTGTTTGTTGATCCACTCTAGGCATTCCACCCCTTTTTCAAAATACACTTCAAAGATTTTGGTTAGAATATCAAACCCGTCTTCAAATTTTTTAGGGCTAGCTAAAACCTTTTTTTGGATAGAATCAAAGATTTCTAAAGTCCCATAATAAATCGTGAAAAGAATGTTATTAGACAAAATAAAGGTCGCCATTTCCGTGTGGAAAGTCTCATTTTCATCCTGGTTGGTGAAAAAAGCGTTGATCGTAACGCTGGAGCTGTCTTCCCAGTATTTGGTTACTGATGAGACTCGTTGGGAATGGTCTGTGTTGTAGTGGATAGCGTATTCTTGGCTTAGAGTGGCCAATTCATTGGGCGTAGGGTTGATGAGTTCAAACCATAAAACCTCATTTTCTTCTATATCAAAGCCATTAAAATCATTAAAGCGTTTTTTAATGACAAATTTTTGCTGTTTGAAAAACACATTCACCATAAGCGATCCTTAGAGTTAATGGCGTTTATCCAAAACCTCAAAACAAGGTAAAATTTTGCCCTCTAACAATTCCAAGCTCGCTCCCCCACCGGTAGAGATAAAGCTCATGTTATCCTTTTCGCCCGCACGGTTGATCGCATCAATGGTATCGCCCCCACCAACGAGCGAGAAAGCGTAAGTGTCAGCGATCTTATGGGCTAAAAAGGTTGTGCCTCTAGCGAATTCTTGCTTTTCATGCACGCCTAAGGGGCCATTCCATAGGATCGTGGGCGCGCTCTCTATGACTTCAGAAAATAATTTCAAGCTCGCAGGCCCTATATCAGCGATCTTGTGCTTAGGCTCAATGTCTTGGACGGGTGAAATTTTGATGTGTTTGGGGTTGAGAATGTCATCAGTGGTAACAGCGTCTATGGGTAAATAGACTTTGACTTTTTTTTCTTTCGCGCTTTGCAATAACTCTAGGGCGTCATTGATTAGAGCGTCTTCTACAGAAGAATCTTGCACATCATAGCCTAAGGCTTTTAAGAAGGTGTTGCTCATCGCTCCGGCAATGATGAGCTTGTCAATGAGATCTAAAATGTTTTTTAACAAAGTGAGTTTGGAGCTGACCTTAGCCCCCCCCACAATCAACAATAAAGGGCGTAAAGGGTGGTTAAACGCCTGATAAAACGAATCAATTTCTTTTTTGAGTAAAAACCCGCTCACTTTTATGGGAGCGAATTTGGCGGTGCCATAAGTGCTGGCATGCTTTCTGTGGCTCGTGCCAAAAGCGTCATTCACAAACACATCGCACAAGCTCGCTAAATCTTTAGCCAGATTTTCATCATTTTCTTCTTCGCCTTTTAAAAAGCGGATATTTTCTAAAAGAAAAATCCTTGTGGGCGCGTTTTCGTTTAGGGCTTGCTTGAGTTGCACGATATTTTGAGAAAAAACCACTTCATGATTTAAGAGTCTTTCAAGGCGTTTTAAAAAAGGCTTTAAACTTAATTTTTCTTCAACCCCTTTAGGGCGGCCCAAGTGGCTCACTAAAATAATATCTTTAGCCTTGTTGTCAATACAAAATTGGATGGTGGGCAAGCTCTCTCTAATGCGCGTGTCATCAGTGATATTCAAATTTTCATCTAAAGGCACATTAAAATCCACCCTAATAAGCACCCTTTTATGGCTCACTTCCACTTCTTGAATGTTTTTAACGTTTTGCATAAACGACATTTTAGCTAACATGAAAAATCCTTTCTTTTAATTTTGTGCTATATATTGCGCCATGTCTATCAAGCGCTCGCTATAACCCATTTCATTATCATACCATGCCAATACTTTAGCATTTTTTTCGCCTATCGTCATGATTTGGTCATCAATCACGATCGCGCTAAAAGGCGAAGAAATAAAATCGCTTGAAACGAGCCTTTCTTCATCAATGCTTACAATCCCTTTAAAGGCATGCTTACTGGCGTCTTTAAGCGCATGCTGAACGCTTGCTTTGCTCACAACTTTTTTAAAGCTCAAAGATAGATCCACTAAGCTCACATTAGGGGTAGGCACTCTAATCGCAAGGCCTGTAATCTTAGGGCCTAAATGCGGTAAGACTAGCGAAATGGCTTTGCTCACGCCGGTGCTTGTGGGGATAAGGTTAAGGCTAGCCGCTCTAGCGCGGCGGATGTCTTTGTGCTTGGTGTCTAAAAGGTTTTGATCGTTAGTGTAGCTGTGGATGGTGGTTAAAAGCGCGTTTTCTACTTTAAAGACTTCATCTAAGATTTTGAGTAAAGGAGCGGTAGCGTTAGTCGTGCAAGAGGCGTTAGAAATCACGCTTTCATTATGATAATTAGTGTGATTCACCCCATAGAC
Organism: Helicobacter pylori; assembly: GCF_001998165.1. GTDB lineage: Bacteria > Campylobacterota > Campylobacteria > Campylobacterales > Helicobacteraceae > Helicobacter > Helicobacter pylori_DL. The sequence goes on from NZ_MTWR01000056.1 coordinate 4,688, forward strand.
AAAGGTAGGGGCGTTTTGCGCGGGAGCGGAGATGATGACTTTTTTCACGCTGTTTTTAAGATGAGCGCTTGAAGCTTCTAGGGAATTGAATTTCCCCGTGCATTCTATGATGATTTCTGCGTTAGCGGCAGAAAAATCAAGCTTGTTAATGTCTCGCTCGCTCAACACTAAAATATTTTTACTATGCCCGATATTTAAAGTTCTATTGGCATTCAGTTTGGCTTCAAAATGCCCATGCACGCTATCATGGCGTATCAAATGCAAAAGAGTTTCTAATTCAGCGGTAGAATTGATGGCTACGATTTCCACGTCTTTTCTTTGACTAGCGACCCTTATAGTGCACAAACCGATGCGCCCGGTCCCATTGATAGCGATTTTAATTGGCATGTTTTCCCTTTATTCAAAAATTACCATTTTATCACAAATGCTCTTAAATAAAGGTATTCTTAAGGGGTTCTATCTCATTAAGCATCAATCACAAGCTGAAATCAAAATCCTTGCGATAAACCTCTCTATAAGCTTTTTGAACGCTTGTAAAAACCCCACTCCCTAAAAACCCCCTAGATAATGGGCTAGGGTGAGGGGCTGTGATGATGATGTGTTTGTTTTTGGGGATTAGCGCGATCTTTTTTTGGGCGACTTTCCCTAATAACACCACGATTAAAGGGGAGATCGTTTCAAAAAGACGCATCAGTATTTGATCGCTAAAAGCTTCCCAGCCAATATGCTTGTGCGAAGCGGCTTGGTTTTTTTCCACGCTTAAAATGGCGTTCAATAAGAGCATGCCCCTTTTAGCCCATGCGCTCAAATCCCCACAACAAGGCACAGGCACGCCCAAATTCGCATGCAATTCTTTAAAAATATTTTTTAAGCTTGGAGGAATGGGGGCGTTTTTTTCCACGCTAAAGCTTAAGCCCATCGCCACCGGCAATTCTTGCTCATTTTCTAGGTAGGTGGAATGGTAGGGGTCTTGTCCTAAAAGGATGATTTTAACCGCACTAGGGGGCGTTAAATTGAGCGCATAAAACAGATTAGAGCTTTTAGGGAAAATGGTTTTAGGGCTTTTTAGGGCTTCTAGGTAGCGTTTTTCTATTTCTAAAAAATAAGGCTTTTTAAATTCGCTTTGCAAAAACTCCCGCCAAGCCAAACTCAAAGGAGTGCAGTCAAAAAGCTTCATGCGTTTAATTCATGGTAGTGTTTTAAATACTCTTTTTGCATGCGTTCTTGTAATTCTTCATACCAGGTGGGCGAGCTAAAATCAGGCGTATAGCTTTCTAGCATGACTAAACGGGTGCGCGCTTTATAGGCTTCTAGGGGCTTGGAATTAAAGATTTTAATGGAATTGATTAACACCATGGGCTGGATTTTGAGCTGGAATTTTTCGGCGATGATTTTAGCCCCTTGCTTGAAAGGGAGGAATTTTTCTCCCCCTTTGCCTCTAGTGCCTTCAGGGAAAATCACTAAAGGGCGGTTTTGGTCTAGTTTTTCTTTACATGCTTTCAAAAGGCTCACAATCCCCTTTTTATCCTCTCTGTCAATCAAAATCATTCCCGTATCCGTTAAGGCATGCCCATAAAAGGGGATTTCGCCCAACTCTTTTTTAGCGATCCAGCAAATATTGCTGGGGTGGTAGGCTTCTAAATAAATAATGTCCAGTAAGCTTTGATGGTTTAAGACAATGAGTTTAGCGTCCATATCAAAAGTGCCTATTTTTTCTAAAGTAACCCCGGTAAGGGAAAAAAAGCACGAACAAGCCCTACGGCTGGAGCGGGCGTTATTGTTTTTGCGGTTAAAATAATTGAAAACAATGATAACGGCTAAGCCTATAGCGATCACTAAAGCTCTATAAATCGCTCTTAAACGATTGGATTTTTTATTTGACTTCATCTTTTTTGACCCATCCTATTTGTTCATGCGGCGTTAGGATTTTATAATAATCATCATGCGAACCTAAGATTTTAATCGGCATTTCATTTTTAGAAAGCCCTAAAATGGTGGAATTTTGCGTGGGCAGAATGCGGATTTTTTTATGAGCGAGCAAAATGGCTGATTTTTGCGTGAATAAAAGGTGATACAAAACAAACCCTAAGCACAAAATCCCAAGCCCTAAAAAAATGAGTTTGCGCCCAAAAATGAAGAACAGCACCAAGAAAAACACGCACAAAGCGAGCAACGCCACATTAGAAAAGACTAAAAAATTGTTTTTAGGGATGAGATCGCTTTGAATACCGGTAGTGTCTTGAGTGGGAATGGTTGAAAAAGATAAGGTTTTAAATTGCTTATTTGAAAGCGAAAAATAATCAAAAGAAAGGTTTTGAAGGGTTTTAGGCAACACACAATAATAAAAAACGCTCCCTTCTTTAGCCTTGATCTGGTTTAAAGAGGCGTTATCAAACCCTTGTTTGATCGCTTCTTTGATGTGAAAATCTTCCCAATTAGCCTCTTTGAACGCTAATTCCATCACCAAAATATTGTTTTTATCGTCATAGTCTTTGGTTTTGTATTGCAAGACTTGCAAATCTTTGGCCATGACATTCGCGTAATGAGGGTTTTTGGACAAATCCGTTACCTGCAAAGCAACTTTTGGGGCTATGGAATGATCGATGTATTTGTCTTTATTGGAAAACGCGCTCACTTCTAAGGACGGGATACTCGCCCTTATGCCCTTAATCTTGTAATAATAAGTCGCTCTGAAAAGCTCTTGTTCCACCTTTTTCCATTTAGGCATCTTGTTTAAAAGCTCAATTTGGGTTTTATCCAACCCGTCTTTGATTTTGGCTTCCAAAAACTCAGCGTCAAACAGCAATAGATCATAAGTTACGCCTATGATTTGACCGATATAAACCGGGTTGTTTTCTAAATCTTCTAATTGGGGGATTTTCACATAAGCCACTTTAGCTTTGATTTCTTCTGACTCATTAGCGTTCTCGGCAACCAAAAAGCTTACCAAAAGGCTTAAAATCAAACTGATGATTTTAAGGATTTTGATTGGATGAGCGAAAAAACCCATTAACGATTTTTCAAATAAAAACCCCATGAGTTTTTATTTCTTCTTAGGCGCTTTTTCATCCATTTTCTCATCCACGATAGACCAGGTTTTCAAGCTGTCAATAGCGGTTTTTAGCTGAATATCATCATTGATCATTTTAGGAGTAATCTCTTTTTCCTCTTCGTTTTTCTTGTCTTTATCCGCCTCTTTGGAATTAGGGGTTTTATCATCAATCTTTTTAAGCTCTTGCTCTAAATGGTGTTTTAGATCCGCTTCTTTCAAGCTGAATTTATTTTCATTTTCTGGCGCTTTACCCGGATAAATCACAATATCAGGCGTGATCCCCTTAGCTTGAATGGTGCGCCCGCTCGGCAAATAGTAGCGCGCGGTCGTGATTTTAATGGCTTCGTCCTTATTGACAGGGAGCAGCATCTGCACGCTTCCCTTACCAAAGGTTTTTTCACCGATAATCACGGCTCGTTTGTGATCTTGCAGCGCTCCTGCGACAATCTCGCTCGCGCTCGCTGAACCGCCATTGACTAACACCGCAATAGGTAAATTGGTATAAGGGGCTCTGCCGTTAGCCTTGTATTCTAAATTTTCTTCTTTATTTTTGCCTTTTTGAGAGACTAAAACCCCCTCTTTAATGAATAAGTTAGACAAGCCTACTGCTTGGTTTAATAACCCTCCAGGATTCCCCCTTAAATCCAACACGATCCCCTTAGCCTTAGGGTTAGCTTTTAAGCCGTCTAAAACCGATTTGGTAACATTCTTGTCAAAACCACTCACTCTCACATACAGATAAGGGGTTTCTTTAATCTTTTTCACATAGACAGAGGGGAGTTTAATGATGTCTCTAATAATGTTAAACACCAAGGGTTTTGGCTCGTTTTTTCTCACAATGGTGATCTGAATAGGGGTCTTTGGCTTGCCGCGCATGAGGTTGATCGCATCATCAATGCTCATGCTCAGCGTGCTTTCGTTATTGATTTTTAAAATGTTATCGCCTGACTTAACCCCAGCCTTGTAAGCGGGAGTGCCTTCTAGGGGGGCAATAACGGTCAAAACGCCATCGCGCATGCCCACCGTGATCCCAAGCCCCCCAAATTCGCCCTCGGTTTGGGCTTGAAATTCCTTAAACTTCTTTTCGTTCAAATACGCTGAATGCGCATCCAAATTAGAGAGCAAGCCTTCAATCGCTTTAGTCATGATCTCAGAAATACTGATTTTATCCACATATTTTTTTTCAATTTCTGAAACCACATTAGAGAAACGACTGAACGCTTCCACCCTTTTAGCCGCTAATTCTTGCGGATCTTCTTTAACCGGCTTGACCGGCTTTTTTTCCTTAACTTCACCACCATGCAAACTCACAGCAAGAGAAATCGCTAACAACCCTTTAAAAAGTCGTTTTGTCATTGTTAATAGCACCACCCATTTTTGAGATTAGAAAGAATCACCTTTAAGGTTTTATTCAATTTTTGCGTTTATTCTATCTAAAATTTAGATAACATGCCCATTCATTCACTCATTTTGAGCCTAATCGGTATAATAAAATCGCATAGCTCCCCGATCCATTCACATGCAAATCGCAAAGCATGCTCGTTACAAAAACATTAGAAATGGGGCTTACTTTAGAGCCTCTATCGCAAAGACAATAACTTTTCCTCTAACTTTGACGCTAATTGCTGATAAATCGTTTTATTTTGTCGTTTAAAATACTCTACTAACATTTTTAAAACTTTTTGTTCTGGGAATAAAATTAACACAAGATTGAAGATTTCATCATTATCCAAAAGTTTTCTATAAACGCTTGGCGCTAGATCTTTGATTTCTTTAAAGCTCTCTAAAAGATTTTCATCAAAATTCAAACTGGGTAAATCGGGTAAAATTTCACGCCGCTAAATGGTTTAAAACCTCATCCCAAACTTGGGGGATATTAAGTTTTTCAAACAACTCCTTACCATAGCACAATTTCAAAGGCACGCCATAATCAACAGATAATTTTTGCAATTCTTCCTTATAATAATTTTGATTTTTATTCAAACTCTCATCTATAAAATAAAAATAACCTTGAATGTTTTCGCCATAACGATGGATTAAAGCCTCTAATTTTCTTTCAAAGTTATCTATTTGCCCTCTCTTTTTGGCGCTGTCATGGTCGTCTCGCATTTTTTGTTCTATAAAATAATAGGTGTTATCTTTCTTAGCCAACTGATCCAATTCTAAAGATTCCCTTTTTTCTTTATCCTTATTGTAATAAGGAATTTTTTTAGATAAAGGTGAAAAGTTATGCTCTTTTAAATATTGTTCTATTAAACATTCAAACGCATCGCCAAACTTAATCTCATGGGAAGTCAATAAATTTTGTAATAATTTTGTTTTAGGCTTAGTGGGTCTAAAAATCCCCAAATAGCGTTCAGGATTTTCAGCAATATTTTCAAGTAATTTTGCTTTAGATGTTCCAAAAACAAAACGATTAAAAATCTCGTTAAAGGTTTGATAGTCCATTAAGAGTCCTTTTGGCAGATATAACGCAATTCATCTAGCAATAAAAATTGATTTTGGTAATACGCATAAAAAAATTTCCAGCCATTATGGTTGGTTTTATTCAAATATTTAGCGCTCATTTTATGAATAGAAGTTTCATAATTTTCATTATCCCTCACTTGTCCGTTTTCTAAAACTTGACAAATTTTTTCTTTATTAGATGAGTATAAAAAATCCCCGATTTTTAATAATTGTTTAGAAATTAAAAGACTCATAGGGATTTTTGGGGGTTTAGTTTCTAAATCTAAATTAGTGATAAAATCGCTTTTATCCCTAGTGTTATTCAGGCGTTTTGTCGCTTCTTTAATATAGAAAGAATCTTTTTCAATGCCAATAAAACACCTGTTCATAGATTTAGCCACAGCCCCTGTTGTGCCTGTGCCAAAAAAGGGATCTAAAATAATATCTTTAGGTTTAGTCGCGCTTAAAATGATTTTTTTTAAGAGAGCTTCTGGTTTTTGCGTGGAATGCACTTTTTTACCTTGCGCGTCTTTTAGTCTTTCGTTACCCATGCAAATAGGGATTTGCCAAACCGATTTTTCTTGTTTGTCGTTATTGAGATACTTCATTGTTTTATAATTAAAGGTAACTTTGCTGTTTTTGTGTTTAGCGCACCAAATAAGCGTTTCATGGGCGTTACATAGTCTCTTGCCAGCAAAATTAGGTACCGGATTACTGTTCCTTAAAACA
>NZ_MTWR01000057.1:0-37165 GCF_001998165.1 Helicobacter pylori
GCCTCCAGCAAATAACGCCAAGTCTTTAACCACTAACCTTCCAGCCCCAGAAAGCCATGGAAAATTAGCCGATTGCCAGAGTAAAGACCCTTTAGAGAGTGAAATCTTTTTAGTGGAGGGCGATAGCGCGGGCGGGAGCGCTAAACAAGGGCGCGATAGGGTTTTCCAAGCGATCTTGCCCTTGAAAGGTAAGATTTTAAATGTGGAAAAAAGCCATTTGTCAAAAATCCTGAAATCAGAAGAAATTAAAAACATGATCACGGCTTTTGGGTGTGGCATTCAAGAGAGTTTTGATATAGAAAGATTGCGCTATCATAAAATCATTATCATGACCGATGCTGATGTGGATGGGAGCCATATCCAAACCCTGCTGATGACTTTTTTCTATCGTTATTTACGCCCGCTGATTGAACAAGGGCATGTTTATATCGCTCAAGCCCCTCTTTACAAATACAAGAAAGGCAAGACAGAAATTTATCTTAAAGATGGCGTCGCTTTGGATCATTTTTTAATTGAGCATGGCATCAATTCGGTGGATATTGAAGGGATTGGCAAGAACGATCTGATGAATTTGTTAAAAGTGGTGCGTCATTACCGCTATACGCTTTTGGAATTAGAAAAACGCTACAACTTGCTAGAAGTTTTACGCTTTTTGATTGAAACTAAGGACGCCTTAAGCCTTGATATGAAAGTTTTAGAAAAAAGCATTTTGGAAAAATTAGAGGGTTTGAATTATCAGATCTTACGCTCTTTTGCTACTGAAGAAAGCTTGCATTTGCATGTGCAAACCCCTAAGGGCTTGGTGGAATTTAATTTAGATGACAACCTCTTTAAAGAAGTGTTGTTTGAAGAAGCGCATTACACTTACCAAAAGCTTATGGAGTATAATTTAGATTTCTTGGAAAATAAGGATATTTTGGCGTTTTTAGAAGAAGTGGAAAATTACGCTAAAAAGGGAGCGAATATCCAGCGTTATAAGGGGCTAGGCGAGATGAACCCTAATGATTTATGGGAAACGACCATGCATAAAGAAAACCGCAACTTAATCAAACTCAAAATTGAAGATTTGGAAAAAACCGATGCAGTCTTTTCGCTTTGCATGGGCGATGAAGTAGAGCCTAGAAGAGCCTTTATCCAAGCGCATGCTAAAGACGTGAAACAGCTAGATGTGTAAGGGATTTTGATTAGAACCCCTAAACATTTAACCAAACAAGAGAGCGTGAATTTAGGGGCTTACTACACGCCCCCTTATTTAGTGGATTGTGCTTACAGGCTTTTAAAAAAGCATGTTGGTATTGAAAAATATACGCTTTTAGACACCGCATGTGGCAATAAAGAGTTTTTAAAACTCCACCACCCTAAAAAAATAGGAGCGGATATTGACCCTAAGTGTGGTGCTTTAATAATAAACGCTCTAGTTAATCCTAAAAGAGAAAATTATGGCATTAGCCAAGATGAGCCTTTAATCATTGTGGGCAATCCCCCCTATAACGATAGAACTTCCTTTATCAAACAAGATATTAAAAATAAAGATTTCATTTTTGAGATAGACAACGATTTGAAATCTAGGGATTTAGGGATAAGTTTTTTAAAATCTTTTGCAATTTTAAAGCCGGCGTTTATTTGCGTGCTACACCCTTTATCTTACCTCATCAAAGAAGCTAATTTTAAGCAATTAAAGCTATTTAAGGATCATTACAGGCTTTTAGACGCTTTGGTTGTTTCTTCTAAATCTTTCACTAAAAGTAACGAATTTCCTATTGTGATAGCTTTATATGAGCGAGGGCGAATGGACTATGCAGAGATTAGGCATTTTATTTTTCCAACTGATTGCGATACAACGCTATGCTTAAACGATTTTGATTATATAGCCAATTATGTGGATAAATACCCTAACGCTAAAAAGGTTGATGCATGCGTGGGCTATTTTTTCCCTATGCGAGACATTAACGCTCTCAAACGCAACAAAACTTTTTTAAACGCGCCAAGCGAAAATGCGGTGTATATCAGTCAAGATAAATTGATTTATTACCAATATATCCATTATTTTAAGGAAATCGCCCCTAAAATCCCTTATTATTTTGGTAATTTGGATATTATTATTGATCATTTCGCTTTTTTAGAAGTTAAAGACGCTTTTTTAGAAGATAAAAGAGCGCGTTTAGAATATTTTAAAAAATTGTTTCAAGGACACCCTTGTGAGTTTGATTAGGATTGATGATAGTAAAAAAGCGATTGAGGTTTCTGTTCCTTTAACTTCCATTTCAGGCAAAGTGCGTGTGAAAATCAGACATGCCTTTAGCGATTATGGCATTTCAACAGCGACTAGAAAAATCCCTTTTAGTTTAAAACATTATGTAGAGTGGCAAATCGGTTATGATGTCCCCATTAAAGATAAAGAAAAATTTGAGCTCACTACCCTAAAAGATGAAAAATATCATTTTTTAGGGGCTAATAATAAAGTAAAAACCCTTTATGAATTGAGTGAGATAATCTATTACGCTAAGCAATTAAATTTAATCAGTTTAGAAAATTTAGAAAATACTTTAAAATATTTAGAAAAACAAAAACAATTTATAGAAGATAATTTTATAAGAGAAAGATTTAGATCGCATCAATTTGGGGGCATGGATTTTGAACTCTCACGCATTTCTTATCCTTTACTCATTCATTCTTTTAATGATAATCAGTTGAGTGAAATCGTTATTAGAGAGCAACAATACGGCTCTAAAGTCCAAGCCATGCTGTATTTTTGCTTTTCTATTTTGGAATTAAAAACCGCTACCCCTTTATTAAATAGAACCGCTACACTCAAAGAACATGCTTTTTTAACTATCCATAAAACCAACGCTCTTGTGTTTTTAGAAATGCTTAAAATTTTTGGACTTTTAAGCCAAGCGCACCATAACGATGTGTTAAAGATTTTAGAAAAAATACTTCAAAATTAACTAACGATACGAATTATTAAAAAGAGAATGAATATCCAACGCTACAAGATCTAGGCGAGATAAACCCGTTTATGGGAAATAACCATGCACCAATAAAACGCGTTTCATAAAGCCATAAAAACAAGGCTATGTTTTAAAACTTGTATCAATTTTCTTTAATGGCTTATGTTATACTCAATAAAATACAGATTCAATTGAAGGCATTAAACGACTGCATGGTATTTTTTCATAAGAAAATTATTTTAAATTTTATCTATTCTTTAATAGTTGCTTTTTTATTCCCTTTATCCTATGGGGTTCTTTTAAAAGCCGATGGAATGGCTAAAAAGCAAACTTTATTGGTGGGCGAAAGGCTTGTGTGGGATAAGCTCACGCTGTTAGGGTTTTTAGAAAAAAACCATATTCCCCAAAAACTCTACTACAACCTAAGCTCTCAAGATAAAGAATTGAGCGCTGAAATCCAAAGCAATGTTACCTACTACACTTTAAGAGATGCAAATAACACGCTCATTCAAGCCCTTATCCCTATAAGCCAGGATTTGCAAATCCATATTTACAAAAAAGGGGAGGATTATTTTTTAGACTTTATCCCCATTGTTTTCACTCGTAAAGAAAAAACTTTGCTTCTTTCTTTACAAACTTCGCCCTATCAAGATATTGTCAAAGCCATCAATGACCCCCTTTTAGCCAACCAATTGATGAACGCGTATAAAAAAAGCGTGCCTTTTAAACGCTTAGCAAAAAACGATAAAATCGCTATCGTTTATACAAGAGATTATCGTGTGGGGCAAGCGTTTGGCCAGCCGACTATTAAAATAGCCATGATTAGCTCTCGTTTGCACCAATACTATCTCTTTTCCCATTCAAACGGGCGTTATTACGATTCAAAAGCGCAAGAAGTGGCAGGGTTTTTACTAGAAACCCCGGTGAAATACACCCGCATTTCTTCGCCTTTTTCTTATGGGAGGTTCCATCCTGTCTTAAAAGTTAGACGACCTCATTACGGCGTGGATTATGCGGCTAAACATGGCAGTTTGATCCATTCTGCTTCAGATGGCCGTGTGGGTTTTATAGGGGTTAAGGTGGGGTATGGGAAAGTAGTTGAAATCCATTTGAACGAATTGCGCTTGGTGTATGCTCACATGAGTGCGTTTGCTAACGGATTGAAAAAAGGCTCGTTCGTTAAAAAAGGGCAAATCATAGGAAGAGTGGGGAGCACGGGTTTAAGCACCGGGCCGCATTTGCATTTTGGCGTGTATAAAAACTCCCGCCCCATTAATCCTTTAGGCTATATCCGCACCGCTAAAAGCAAGTTGCATGGCAAACAAAGAGAGGTTTTTTTAGAAAAAGCTCAGCATTCTAAGCAAAAATTAGAAGAACTTTTTAAAACCCATTCTTTTGAAAAAAATTCATTTTATCTTTTAGAGGGTTTTTAATGTCTTATTTTAAGAATGCTTTCAATCAAAAATCTTTAATAGACGATTCCAATGTGTATTTAGAGCCTTGTTCTAGCTCTAATTTCATAGAATTAAAACGCATGCATTATAATGAAGAGAATACTAAGAAAACATGGGATATTATTAAGTCTTTAGACAGCGTGGCGGTTTTACTCTATGAAAAAGAATCCGATTGTTTTGTGATTGTGAAACAATTCCGCCCAGCCATTTATGCACGCCATTTTCATTTTAAGTGCAATCAAGATCAAAATATTGACGGATACACTTATGAATTGTGCGCAGGGCTTGTGGATAAAGCTAATAAGAGTTTAGAAGAAATCGCTTGCGAAGAAGCGCTAGAAGAATGCGGTTACCAGATCAGCCCTAAAAATTTAGAAACCATAGGCCAATTTTATAGCGCAACCGGCTTGAGTGGGAGTTTGCAAACGCTCTATTACGCTGAAGTGTGCGCACATTTGAAAGTTTCAAAGGGTGGGGGGATTGATGCCGAAAAGATTGAAGTGCTGTTTTTGAAGCGATTAAAAGCTCTTGATTTTATAATGGATTTTCAATACGCTAAAACCACCGGATTGTCTTTAGCCATTTTATGGCATTTAAAAAAGTTTAAAAATGTTTAAAAGGAATTGTATGTTAAGGCTTTTGATAGGACTTCTTTTAATGAGTTTTATAAGCTTGCAATCAGCCTCTTGGCAAGAACCCTTAAGAGTGAGTGTAGAATTTGTGGATTTGCCTAAAAAAATCATTCGTTTTCCGGCTCATGATTTGCAAGTGGGGGAGTTTGGTTTTGTCGTTACTAAACTTTCAGATTATGAAATCGTTAATTCTGAAGTGGTCATTATTGCCGTTGAAAATGGTGTCGCAACGGCTAAATTCAGAGCGTTTGAGTCTATGAAACAAAGGCATTTACCCACTCCAAGAATGGTCGCTAGAAAGGGCGATTTAGTCTATTTTAGGCAATTCAACAACCAAGCGTTTTTAATCGCTCCTAATGATGAAATTTATGAGCAAATCAGAGCGACTAATACTGATATTAATTTTATTAGTTCTGATTTGTTGGTTACTTTTTTGAATGGGTTTGACCCAAAAATCGCTAATTTAAGGAAAGCGTGCAATGTTTATAGCGTGGGGGTGATTTATATTGTAACCACGAACACGCTCAATATTTTAAGCTGTGAGAGTTTTGAAATTTTAGAAAAAAGAGAGTTGGATACAAGTGGCGTTACTAAAACTTCTACGCCGTTTTTTTCTAGGGTTGAGGGCATTGATGCAGGCACGCTAGGGAAACTTTTTTCAGGCAGTCAATCTAAAAATTACTTCGCTTACTATGACGCTTTAGTGAAAAAAGAAAAACGCAAAGAAGTGAGGATTGAAAAGAAAGAAGTAAGGATTGATTCTAGAGAAATTAAACGAGAAATCAAGCAAGAAGCCATTAAAGAGCCTAAAAAAGCCAATCAAAGCACAGAAAACGCTCCTACTTTAGAAGAGAAAAACTACCAAAAAGCAGAGCGAAAACTTGATTCTAAAGAAGAAAGGCGCTATTTAAGAGATGAAAGGAAAAAAGCCAAAGCCACCAAAAAGGCTATGGAATTGGAAGAAAGAGAAAAAGAGCATGATGAAAGAGACGAAAAAGAGACTGAAGGAAGAAGAAAAGCTTTAGGAATGGATAAAGGCAATGAAAAAGTCAATGCCAAAGAAAACGAGCGAGAAATCAAGCAAGAATCCGCTAATGAGCCAAGTAGTGAAAACAACGCCACTCCAAAAGACACAGAAAATACTTCTGTCTTAAAAGAGAATGCCGTTAAAAAAGAAGTGCCAAAACCAAGCTCTAAAGAAGAAAAACGCCGCTTGAAAGAAGAAAAGAAAAAAGCCAAAGCCGAACAAAGAGCGAGAGAATTTGAACAAAGAGCGAGAGAGCATCAAGAAAGAGATGAAAAAGAGCTTGAAGAGCGAAGAAAGGTGCTAGAAGCGGGTAAAAAATAACATGTTAGACCAACAACACCTCAAATACTTTAAAAACCTAGTAGGGGGAGAGGATTTTTTCACTGATTTAGCGCATTTGAACGCTTATTGTTATGACGCTACTAAAGAAAGGCATTTGCCTAGCGGCGTGATTTTCCCTAAAAACGAGCGAGAAATCAGCCAGATTTTAAAATATTGCAACGAGCATCGCATCATCGTTGTGCCTAGGGGGGCTGGGAGCGGTTTTACAGGGGGGGCGTTGAGCGTGAGTGGGGGGCTAGTTTTAAGCGTAGAAAAACATTTGGATAAGATTTTAGAGATTGACACTAAAAATTTAATCGCTAGAGTAGAACCGGGCGTGATTAACAAGCATTTCCAAAACGAAGTGGAAAAATTGAATCTCTTCTACCCCCCAGATCCAGCGAGTGAAAATCAAAGCACTTTAGGGGGGAATGTCGCTGAAAATGCCGGTGGCATGCGTGCGGCTAAATACGGCATCACTAAAGATTATGTCATGGCTTTAAGGGTGGTTTTAGCGAATGGTGAAATCATAAGGGTAGGCAAAAAAACGATCAAAGATGTCGCCGGCTTTAATGTTGCAGGGCTGATGATCGCTAGTGAGGGGTGTTTGGGCGTGATTTCTGAAATCACTTTAAAGCTTTTAGCCAAACCGCCCCTAAAACAAAGCGCGATGGGGGTTTTTAACCATATTGAAGACGCCATGAACGCCGTTTATAAGACGATGAGCAGCGGCGTTACGCCTGTAGCGATGGAATTTTTGGATAATTTGAGTATCAAGGCGGTGGAAGAACGATTTTCTAAAGGCTTACCCAAAGACGCTGGAGCGATACTCATCACTCAAGTGGATGGCGTGGTTAAAGAGCAGATTGCATGGCAACTCAATGAGATAGAAAAGCATTTCAAAGCCAATGGTTGCGTGGATTTTAAGATCGCTCAAAATGAACAAGAAGAGCAGGATTTATGGTTTTCAAGGCGTAACGCTTCTCAAAGTATTAGCGTTTATGGTAAAAAGAAATTGAATGAAGACGTGACCGTTCCTAGGGCGAGTTTGCCGAGTTTGTTGCAAGAAGTCGTTAAAATAAGCCAAAAATACGGCTTTAAAATCCCTTGCTTTGGGCATACGGGCGATGGCAATGTGCATGTGAATATCATGCTAGAAGATCCTAAAAGGGATTTAGAAAAAGGGCATCAGGCTATGGAAGAGATTTTTCAGGCCGCTATTAGTTTGGAGGGGACTTTAAGCGGGGAGCATGGCATAGGCTTGTCTAAAGCCAAATTCATGCCTTTAGCGTTTAATCATAGTGAAATGGAGCTTTTTAGGAACATTAAAAAAGCTCTCGATCCTAACAATATTTTAAACCCTTTTAAAATGGGGTTGTAAGATTTAAAGCAAGGAAAGTGCATGAAAATCGGTGTTTATGGAGCGAGCGGTCGTATAGGGAAACTGCTCTTAGAAGAATTAAAAGGGGGGTATAAGGGATTAGAGCTATCTAGCGTGTTTGTCAGGCAAAAATGCGAAACGGATTTCAGTTCTTTTTCGCACGCCCCTTTAGTAACCAATGATTTAAAAGCGTTTGTGAGAGCTTGCGAATGCGTGATTGATTTTTCTTTACCTAAAGGCGTGGATAATTTGCTAGAGGCTCTTTTAGAATGCCCTAAAATTTTAGTTTCTGGCACGACCGGTTTAGAAAAAGAAACGCTAGAAAAAATGCAACAATTAGCCTTGAAAGCGCCGCTTTTGCATGCGCACAACATGTCTTTAGGGATTGTGATGCTCAATCAATTAGCCTTTTTAGCTTCTTTGAAATTAAAAGATGCGGATATTGAAATTGTAGAAACGCACCACAATCTCAAAAAAGACGCTCCGAGCGGCACGGCGTTGAGTTTGTATGAAACTTGCGCTAAGGCTAGAGGGTATGATAAAAAAAACGCTCTCATCACTCACAGAGAAGGTTTGCGCTCTAAAGAAAGCATTGGCATAGCCGCTTTAAGGGGGGGCGATGTCGCCGGGAAGCACACGATAGGGTTTTATTTGGAAGGCGAATACATAGAGCTTAGCCATACGGCGACTAACCGATCTATTTTTGCTAAAGGGGCTTTAGAAGTGGCCCTGTGGCTTAAGGATAAAACCGCTAAAAAATATGAAATCAACGAGATGTTTGGTTGAATGTTTTAATTCTTTTTGTATAAATAATTCACGCTTTTACGATGAAATATTTCCCCTTTTTAGCCTTACTAAAAGGTTTTTACTATACTATAAGGGATATTGCTAACGATTAAGCTGTATTGGAAGAGTTTATTTTGCAAGAGTTAATCTTGCCTTGTGTGATTAGTAACACAAGGCAAGTGTGGTAAACCCTACTACAATTTCAATTCAAGGAGCCTAACTAAAATAAAACGAACAATTTCAGTTAGGGCTTTATTATAGCAAAAATTATCAAGAATTACAAAGGGTAGCGTTTCTGTTTTTTGGATTTAGAGCGTTATTTTGATTGTTTTGAGTTTTATTTACTTTTTGTTTAATAATGAACTTAACTATCATAAACGCATGATTAAAGTATTTGAGTTATTAAAAAATTCTAAAATAAAAGGATATAAAATGAAAACCATTAGAAATAGCGTGTTCATTGGAGCGTCTTTACTTGGCGGTTGCGCTAGCGTTGAGACTTATTTTGACGCTTTGCATGTTGCTTGCGTTAAAGATGTTGTTATAGAGAAAGAAGTGCACCACACGCCCAAAGACTTTGATAGCCCTTACCACACTAACTAAACCGACTTTTAGGGGGTTTTAGGGGTGTTATTTCAAATGCTCTCTGTCCCCTTAAAAAATGAGTTTTGCATAAAAAATAAAGTTAAAAACCCCATTGTTAAAGATCAAAGAGCCTTAAGTAAGGCTTATCCAAAAAGCAAAGAAAATCAATTTTTCCAACCACTTTTTTTAAGAACAAGGCATTTTTGCCTTATTCTTAAAATGGGATTATTGATTCGCTCATTGTTTTAGCATGAATAAGTGGTGATAAATTCAAAAGGATGGGGCTTGCTCTCCCATGGGAACACTTCAGAATGGAATTTAAGAGACTGATAGGCCTGGATAAATTCTTCGCTAAAGACCTGACCTTCTTTTAAATACTGCTTATCGGCTAGCATTTCTTCTAACGATCTCCTTAAAGTGTGGGGCATTTGTTTGATACCCTTTTCTCTGATTTCGTCCAAAGTTAGCTTGAAAAGGTTAATGTCCATCGCTTCGCCGGGATCCATTTTATTTTTAACGCCATCAATGCCCGCCATTAAAATAGCCCCAAAAGCCAAGTAGGGGTTTGATGAGCTGTCAGGAAACCTGAATTCAAACCTCGTGCTGTTTTTAGAAATCCCATAAGGGATACGCACGCTAGCGCTCCTATTGCTGGCTGAATAAGTTAAAATGGATGGGGCTTCATATCCCGGAATCAGGCGCTTGTAAGAATTAGTGGAAGCGTTAGTGAAAGCGGCTAACCCTCTAGCGTGGCGCAACACGCCCCCTAAAAAATGCAAGGCAAACTCACTCAAGCCCTTGTAAGTTTCACCACTAAAAAGATTTTCGTTGTTTTTCCAAATACTCACATGGGTGTGCATCCCGCTCCCGTTATCCCCATATAGGGGTTTTGGCATGAAAGTGGCGGTTTTCCCATTTAAATGAGCGACCATTTTAACCACATATTTGAGTTTTTGGATATTGTCAGCGGCTTCCACTAAATCCCCAAATTTCACGCCCACCTCGCCTTGCGCTTGCGCGACTTCATGATGGACGACAAAAGTTTCTAGCCCTACTTGGTTTAAGACTTTCACGATTTCTGTGCGAATATCCATCATCGTATCCGTTGGCGGCACAGGCATATAGCCCCCTTGCTTGCCCGGTCTATGCCCAAAATTCACGCCGTTTTCAAAGCTTTTATCTCTATTCCATTCGCCCTCTTCGCTATCCACTTCGTAGTATTGGGAATTGGAAGCGTCTTTAATTTTAATGGAATCAAAGATAAAAAATTCATTCTCCGCGCCAAAATAAGCCACATCGCCCAAACCTGAATCTTTTAAATGTTGTAAGGCTTTTTTAGCGATACTTCTAGGGCATTTTTCATAAGGCTGGTTTCTATACACATCATACACATCGCAAAACACGACCACGCTCACATCTGCGCTAAAAGGGTCAATGAAATAACGCACCAAATCGGGGGTTAAAATCATATCGGAGTGTTCAATGCTTTGCCAGCCTTTAAAACAACTCGCATCAAAAGGAATCCCCTCTTTAAACATGCCATGCGTTAAAGCCCCAAAAGAATAAGCGATGTGATTCCAAGTGCCTTTAATATCGCTGAATCTAAAATCCACAAATTCCACTTCATTTTCTTTGCAAAATTCAAAAAATTCTTTGATCTTGCTTTCACTATTTTGAGTTCTTACTATCATTAACTACCTTTAATTGTTATGAATTGAGTTTGATTGATAGGGGTGATTATAGCATTTATGGGGTAAAAAAGTAAAATTGACGCCCTAAATTTTTAGAGACTAAAAACCACCTTTTTTAAAATTTTGGCATTCTGTTTTCTTTTTTTGTGGTAATATTCGTTTGCTAGCTATTAGGTATAGTTAGCCATATCCTAGAAATAGGATGTTACTTTAAATTTAAGGAAAAATTATGAAACACAACTTCTTACTTATAAATGGTGTTTTCTGCGATAGGTACGGAAAACCTTTAAAAGGTGTGGCTCTGTATAATGCTAAAGCAGCATATTTGAATGGCGGTCTTAAGCAGACCTTAGATCAGATTGAAAGACTTAAAGATGAAAACAAGGGGCTTAATGAAGCACTTTATTATTCACTTTCTCTAACTCGCGAACAAGGTAAAAAGATACAGCATCTAGAGAATATTTTGGGAAGTGTTCTTCCTGCTTTAAATCTTAACTTTCCTAGCCTAGATTTCAATGAAAGGTAGGAAACCACTCTTGCATCCACATAGGTGCAGGTTAGTCAAGGCAACTAGCTTTTGTAGTTAAAAAACGCCTTTAAAGATTTTTTAGATCAATGTTTTGTTGGATATGGAGTTTTTATTTTGACTCCGTTCCAATCGGGTGCTGATAATAAAATTTAAATTAAAATTTAAATTAAACAATGGAGAGCTTGACTTTAATTTTAATTTATTTTAATTTATTTATTTTAATTTTAGCCAAGCGATAACTTCTTAAAGCGTTCGTAGGGTTTTGGGGGATTTTAAAGGAGGAGATTATTTTAAAATACCCAACTACCCCCTTAAAGTAACTACCCCCTTAAAGTTTTATAAAAACATCATTAAAAAGCTTAAAAACAAACTTTTTTCAAAAAAATTAAAAAAATTTTAGCGATCAACATTTGATGAGAATAGAGCCTTTTTTAATTATAAAAAGAGTATAATTACAAATTACTTACAACTTAAAGGGGATATGATGAAAGTTCTATTACTAGAAGATGTGAAAAATTTAGGCAAAGCGGGTGAAGTGTGTGAGGTTAAAGATGGTTATGGGAATAACTTTCTAATCGCTAACCAAAAAGCCAAACTCGCCACTAACGAAGTGATCAATAAATACAAAGCCGAAGTTAAAAAGAAAGCGGAAAAAGAAGCCTTAGAAAAAGCGCAAAAATTGCAAATGGTAGAAACCTTACAAACCATCACGCTGACTATCCACAAAAAAGTTGGCGCGAACGGCTCTTTATTTGGAGCGATCACTAAAGAAGAGATCGCTGAGCGTTTGAAAGAACAGCATGCGAGTTTAAATTTAGATAAAAAAGACATTGAACTCAAACACCCGATTAAAAGCACAGGGATTTATGAGATTGAAGTCAAGCTTGGATCGGGGATTGTGGGCGTGTTTAAAATTGATGTGGTGGCTGAGTAAAAAATGTTTGAAGCGACGACGATTCTAGGCTATAGAGGGGAGATGGGGGGCAAGAAGTTTGCGTTCATTGGAGGCGATGGGCAGGTAACTTTGGGTAATTGCGTAGTCAAAGCCAATGCGACAAAAATCAGGAGCTTGTATCACAACCAGGTTTTAAGCGGGTTTGCCGGTAGCACGGCGGACGCTTTTAGTTTGTTTGATATGTTTGAACGCATTTTAGAGAGCAAAAAAGGGGATTTGTTTAAAAGCGTGGTGGACTTCAGCAAAGAATGGCGCAAGGATAAGTATTTACGCCGACTGGAAGCGATGATGATCGTTTTAAATTTCGATCACATTTTTATTTTGAGCGGCACGGGCGATGTTTTAGAAGCTGAAGACAATAAGATCGCTGCTATTGGGAGTGGGGGGAATTTTGCTTTGAGCGCGGCTAGGGCTTTGGATCATTTCGCTCATTTAGAGCCTAGAAAACTCGTAGAAGAGTCCTTAAAAATCGCAGGGGATCTTTGCATTTACACCAACACGAATATTAAAATTTTGGAGCTTTAATGTCTAAATTGAATATGACCCCAAGAGAAATTGTCGCTTATTTAGATGAATACATCATTGAGCAAAAGGAGGCTAAAAAGTTTATCGCTATCGCTTTAAGGAATCGTTACAGGCGTTTGCAACTGGAAAAATCCTTACAAGAAGAAATCACGCCTAAAAACATTTTAATGATTGGCTCTACTGGCGTGGGTAAAACTGAAATCGCAAGAAGAATGGCAAAAATCATGAAACTCCCCTTTGTGAAAGTGGAAGCGAGCAAATACACAGAAGTGGGTTTTGTGGGGCGCGATGTGGAGTCTATGGTAAGGGATTTAGTCAATAACAGCGTGCTTTTAGTGGAAAATGAGCATAAAGAAAAATTAAAAGACAAGATTGAAGAAGCGGTTATAGAAAAAATCGCTAAAAAACTCTTACCCCCTTTGCCCAGTGGCGTGAGTGAAGAGAAAAAACAAGAATACGCTAACAGCCTTTTAAAAATGCAACAAAGAATCGCGCAAGGCGAGTTGGATAGTAGAGAAATTGAAATTGAAGTGCGTAAAAAAAGCATAGAGATTGATTCCAATGTGCCGCCTGAAATTTTAAGGGTTCAAGAAAATTTGATTAAGGTTTTCCATAAAGAACAGGATAAAGTCAAGAAAACTTTAAGCGTTAAAGAGGCTAAAGAAGCCCTAAAAGCAGAAATTAGCGACACGCTTTTAGATGGCGAAGCCATTAAAATGGAGGGTTTGAAGCGCGCGGAAAGTTCAGGGGTGATTTTTATTGATGAAATTGATAAGATTGCTGTCAGCTCTAAAGAAGGAAGCCGTCAAGATCCCAGTAAGGAGGGGGTTCAAAGGGATTTGTTGCCGATTGTAGAGGGGAGTGTGGTGAATACGAAGTATGGTTCTATTAAAACAGAGCATATTTTATTCATTGCGGCAGGGGCTTTTCATCTTTCTAAGCCGAGCGATTTGATCCCTGAATTGCAAGGCCGTTTCCCTTTAAGGGTGGAGTTAGAGAATTTAACCGAAGAAATCATGTATATGATTTTAACCCAAACTAAAACCTCTATCATCAAGCAATACCAAGCCCTTTTAAAAGTGGAGGGCGTAGAAATTGCGTTTGAAGACGATGCGATCAAAGAGTTAGCCAAACTTTCTTATAACGCCAATCAAAAAAGCGAAGATATAGGTGCTAGAAGGTTGCACACCACTATTGAAAAAGTGCTAGAAGACATTAGTTTTGAAGCGGAGGATTATTCTGGGCAACGTATCATTATCACTAAAGAATTGGTTCAATCCAAGCTAGGGGATTTAGTGGCTGATGAAAATTTAGTGAAGTATATTTTATAATGAAAACTAAGGCGGGCTTTGTAGCTCTTATAGGCAAACCAAACGCTGGAAAAAGCACTCTTTTAAACACTTTATTAAACGCTCATTTAGCCCTTGTTTCGCATAAGGCTAATGCGACCAGAAAATTGATGAAATGCATCGTGCCTTTTAAAGATAAAGAAGGGTATGAGAGCCAAATCATTTTTTTAGACACTCCAGGACTCCATCATCAAGAAAAATTACTCAACCAGTGCATGCTCTCACAGGCTTTAAAAGCGATGGGCGATGCTGAATTGCGCATTTTTTTGGCTTCTGTGCATGATGATTTGAAAGGGTATGAAGAGTTTTTGAGTTTGTGCCAAAAACCCCATATCTTGGCTTTGAGCAAGATTGACACCGCCACGCATAAGCAGGTTTTACAAAAATTACAAGAGTATCAAAAATATTCATCGCAATTTTTAGCTCTAGTGCCTTTGAGCGCGAAAAAATCTCAAAATTTAAACGCGCTTTTAGAATGCATCAGCAAGCATTTAAACCCTAGCGCATGGCTTTTTGAAAAGGATTTAATGAGCGATGAAAAAATGCGCGATATTTATAAGGAAATCATTAGGGAGAGTTTGTTTGATTTTTTGAGCGATGAAATCCCTTATGAAAGCGATGTGATGATTGATAAATTTATAGAAGAAGAACGCATAGACAAGGTGTATGCGCGCATTATCGTAGAAAAAGAAAGCCAAAAAAAAATCGTGATAGGCAAAAACGGGGTGAATATCAAACGCATCGGGACTAACGCGCGATTGAAAATGCAAGAAGTGGGCGAAAAAAAGGTTTTTTTAAACTTGCAAGTGATCGCTCAAAAATCATGGAGCAAGGAAGAAAAGAGCTTGCAAAAATTGGGTTATATCTATCAAAGGAATAGGGATTGAAAAAAATATTACCGGCTCTGTTAATGGGGTTTGTGGGATTGAATGCTAGTGATCGTTTGTTAGAAATTGTGCGCCTTTATCAAAAACAAGGCTTGGAAGTGGTGGGTCAAAAATTGGATTCTTATTTAGCGGATAAGTCTTTTTGGGCAGAAGAGCTTCAAAACAAGGACACGGATTTTGGTTATTATCAAAACAAGCAGTTTTTATTTGTGGCGGATAAATCCAAGCCTAGTTTAGAGTTTTATGAAATAGACAACAACATGCTTAAAAAAATCAACAGCTCTAAAGCCCTTGTAGGCTCTAAAAAGGGCGATAAAACTTTAGAGGGCGATTTGGCCACGCCTATTGGGGTGTATCGTATCACGCAGAAATTAGAGCGCTTGGATCAATATTATGGCGTGTTGGCTTTTGTAACGAATTACCCCAATTTGTATGACACCTTGAAAAAACGCACCGGGCATGGCATTTGGGTGCATGGAATGCCTTTAAATGGCGATCGGAATGAATTGAACACCAAGGGCTGCATTGCGATTGAAAACCCGCTTTTAAGCTCTTATGATAAAGCGTTAAAAGGCGAAAAAGCGTTCCTCATCACCTATGAAGACAAGTTTTTCCCCAGCACTAAAGAAGAATTGAGCATGGTTTTAAGCTCCCTTTTTCAATGGAAAGAAGCTTGGGCTAGGGGCGATTTTGAACGCTACATGCGTTTTTATAACCCCAACTTCACTCGCTATGACGGCATGAAATTCAACGCTTTTAAAGAGTATAAAAAAAGGGTGTTTGCGAAAAACGAAAAAAAGAATATCGCTTTTTCTTCTATTAGCGTGATCCCTTACCCCAACTCCCAGAACAAACGCTTGTTTTATGTGGTGTTTGACCAAGATTACAAAGCCTACCAGCAAAACAAGCTTTCTTATAGCTCTAATTCTCAAAAAGAACTCTATGTAGAGATTGAAAACAACCAAGTGTCTATTATAATGGAAAAATAGGGCTTTGTTTTAATGAGAGTGATTTAAGCAGATTTTTTTAATCTTAAAAGCTTGATACAAGTTTGATTAAAAAAACTACAGAGCTTCCATGGCTTTTTCATAGCCAAATTCTGCGGATTTTTGCAAGAATTTTTTAGCCTTCTCCTTTTTCTTTTTGGTGCCAAGCCCTTCTTTATAAGCGATCCCGATTCTGTAAAGGATTTCCCCCATTTGTTGTTTGAGTAAAGTAATATTGCTTGAAATTTCAGCAATATCTTCCCAAAGAAGTGTCTTATCTTTGATTTGAGTGGATTTCATAACAAGTATTCCAAACTTCTTTCCAAATTTTATAGGATTCGCGCTCAAACCTGAAAGATCAATGAATCGCGATCCAATAAGCATACTAGTGAACACAAGGTTTGGTAATCTAAAATTGTTAGCAAAATAATTTGTGCTTTTATTAGAAAACATGCGAACCACATGCCTGTAAGTCTTAAGCGCTTGTTTCAAATCCTTTTTCATCCCTAAGCCTTGCGCTTGCATGCGTCCTAAAATTAAAGCGCCCCCTAACAACCCGCTCCCATACCCTTTGATAGCGTTTTGTGCATAGAATTGCGCTTTTTTGTAATCCACTTTCACGCCCTTTCCCTCCAAATACATTTTGGCTAAATAAACGCTGCCAAGCCCAATGCTGTATTCTTGCGCCAATCTAAAATCTTTAAAGGCTTGCTTGTATTGGCCTTGATTAAAATGGTCTAAACCATTTTCAAAATAATATGTCTTATGATTTCGCGCAATTTCATCCCAATCATCACTGATGCTAATATATTCATCAGCTATACAAAGTGAAAACGGCAACAATAAACCCAATAAAAGCAATAAAGGCTTTAAAAAAGAGAGAGTGGTGCGATAAAAATCTTTAAACATGTCAGATCCTTTTACAATTTGAGCCATTCTTTAGCTTGTTTTATCATCTTTTTTAAATTACAAACAACAGCATAATGACAACATGGAGATGGTTTTATATTTTTTGCTATAATGACATGGATTTGTTTCATAGTAGTAACAAATTGAAAATATACCATTATGGAGGTAATGCTATGGCTGACACAATCAATACAACTGAAGCAACTCATGAAACAAAAAAACCAAACGCTTTTGTAAATTTTTTCAAAAACAATTTGACTGATAAGCGTTATGATTCATTAGGTCTCATTGGAGCAGGGGTTTTATGTTGTGTCTTGAGCGGTGCTATGGGGATTGTTGGGATAATCTTTGTCGCAATAGGAATCTTTTTGTCTTTTTCTAATATCAACTTAGTGAAATTGGTTGAAAAATTGTCCAAAAAACAACCTAAAGCGGCCACAACTGTCAATAACGAAACCCAAAAATCTCAAGCAGCAAGCGTTACCAACGAACCAACTGAAGCTAAAGAGACTAAAGATTGAGGCAGAACAACGATTTTGACTGAAGAAAGAATAAGGGAAAATCTCACAAATTTAGGTGTTCTGGTGGTTTGTTACTCACTGCATGACCCACACAAGCGACCTATAAATTCTTTTTTTAGATTTAAGAATAGTTATTTGCAATATGAGTCTAGCTACGAGTTGGTGGGGTTGATCAAATCCATTGGCAAGGCTTTAAAAATAAAAACCAACTGAAAAAAAGGAAACTAATGTTTAGAAAACTAGCAACCGCTGTATCGCTCATAGGCTTACTAACCTCTAACACTCTTTATGCTAAAGAAATAAGTGAAGCCGATAAGGTCATTAAGGCCACTAAAGAAACTAAAGAGACCAAGAAAGAAGCTAAACGACTCAAAAAAGAAGCTAAACAGCGCCAACAGATTCCTGATCATAAGAAACCTCAATATGCCTCTGTTGATGACACAAAAACTCAAGCGCTTTTTGATATATACGACACCTTGAATGTGAATGATAAAAGCTTTGGGGATTGGTTTGGTAATAGCGCTTTGAAAGACAAAACCTATCTCTACGCTATGGATCTATTGGATTACAACAACTATTTATCCATAGAAAACCCCATTATCAAAACAAGAGCGATGGGGACTTATGCGGATCTCATCATCATCACAGGCTCACTAGAACAAGTCAATGGGTATTACAACATTCTCAAAGCACTCAACAAACGAAACGCTAAGTTTGTCCTAAAAATCAATGAGAACTTACCTTACGCCCAAGCGACTTTTTTGAGAGTGCCAAAAAGAAGCGATCCCAACGCCCACACGCTTGATAAGGGAGCGTCAATTGATGAGAATAAGCTTTTTGAACAACAAAAACGCGCGTATTTCAACTACGCCAACGATGTGATCTGCAGACCCAATGATGAAGTGTGTTCGCCCCTAAGAGATGAAATGGTAGCTATGCCCACTAGCGATAGCGCTACTCAAAAACCCAATATCATTGCTCCTTATAGCTTGTATAGACTAAAAGAGACAAATAACGCCAATGAGGCTCAACCATCACCTTATGCCACTCAAACCGCTCCTGAAAACAGCAAAGAGAAGCTCATAGAAGAGCTAATCGCTAACTCCCAACTCATAACCAATGAAGAAGAGAGAGAAAAGAAACTCTTAGCAGAAAAAGAAAAACAAGAGGCTGAATTGGCTAAATACAAGCTCAAAGACTTAGAAAATCAAAAGAAACTAAAAGCTTTGGAAGCAGAGTTGAAAAAGAAAAACGCTAAGAAACCTAGAGTAGTGGAAGTGCCTATTTCTCCTAGAACAAGTAATCCTGATGAAACAATGAGAGTTGTCAAGGAAAAAGAAAACTATAATGGATTGTTAGTGGATAAAGAAACCACGATCAAACGAAGCTATCAAGGGACTTTGATTAGTGAAAATTCTTACAGCAAAAAAAGCCCTCTCAACCCTAATGACTTGAGAAGCTTAGAAGAAGAAATTAAGAGCTACTATGTCAAGTCTAATGGCTTGTGTTACGCTAATGGCATTAGCCTCTATGTAAAAATCAAAAATGATCCCTACAAAGAGGGAATGCTGTGTGGTTATGAGAGTGTTCAAAATCTGCTCTCACCTCTAAAGGACAAGCTCAAATACGACAAGCAGAAGTTACAAAAAGCGTTACTGAAAGATTCAAAGTAAGTTAAAGTTTTGTTTGAGAAATGGATTGGTCTGACTTTGCTTCTTAATTCCTTAGCCTATCCATGCCAAAAGGTAGCCATTAGTTTCAAGCAATACGAAAATCTTATCCATATTCACCAAAAAGGCTGCGACAATGAAGTGGTGTGCCGAACGCTCATCTCTATCGCCTTATTGGAAAGTTCTTTAGGGTTGAACAACAAGCGCGAAATTTCTATTAAAGACACTTCTTATTCCATGTTTCATATCACCCTAAACACCGCTAAAAAATTCTATCCTACCTACTCTAAAACGCTCCTCAAAACCAAATTGTTAAACGATGTGGATTTTGCGATCCAATTAGCCAAACAAATTTTAAAAGAAAATTTTGATTATTACAAACAAAAACACCCCAACAAAAGCGTGTATCAATTAGTGGAAATGGCAATAGGCGCTTATAATGGGGGAATGAAACACAACCCTAATGGCACTTATGTGAAGAAGTTTCGCTGCATTTATTCTCAAGTGCGTTACAACGAGTAGAGCATACTAACTATTTTTGAATCTTTGTAATTTTTACAAGCAATCTTGGTGATACACTTCTCCTATCTTATGAATTTATAATAATATCATTTACATCATTATCTTTTAATTTTCTTTTTGTTAAGATATTTTGTCTTAATCACAGTTCGCTTGAACCCACAGGCACTAAAGATTTATCATAACTCAATTCACCTCTGGTTTTAGCGGCTTGCAAATCATCGTAAAAAGTTGCTTGATTTGGCACTTTCCCTAATTTGTATTTCTTGCTCAAGCTTGGACTCACCTTAATGAGCTCATCGGTGAAGAAGGGATCATCATAGTAAAGCGCCTTGTGGCATTTGATGGGTTTGAGCGTGTTTTCTAAAATGATAAGCTCATCGCCCATAGTCATCAATTCATCAGGGGTCATCAAAAACCGCTCCTTGTTGCTGATAGAAGTGTTGGTCTTACCCGTATTGTCATCAATGCTTCGGCTCACATCTTGCCTTGTGTATTTCCCTAACACTTTAGAAAGCTTTTCAAAATGTTCATAATAGTTATCGTTGTTGATCCCATAATACATATTCAAAGAAAGGTTGTCTAAAATAGTCTTAGCGCCATTCCTGCCATAACCAAGTGGGGGATCATTTTCTAATTGCGCCTTACTTTGAAACACAAAAGCGGGGCGCATGTTGTATTCTGCCATGATCCCTACCGCTTTAACAAAGGTCTCTAAATAGCCACACAAAGTGAATTCGTCCATAAGCATCAAGCAACTTCTTTTGCATTGTGGATCATGGATTGGCAGAATCAGGTTGCTATAAATCATCACGTTGAAAAACAGCTCTAATATCGGTCCAACAATAGTGCTTTCTTTGGGGTTAGCGATCACGCCAATACTGACCTCATCGATCCTTAAACGCCTAAAATCAAAATCATTAGCGCTCGTGAAATTCCTGATCATTGCGTTATTATAAGGAGCAAAGGCTGAAGTGTATACCCCTTGAACCGAGCTATAAGTTTCTCTAGCGCCACCCATTGTCTTGAAGTTATTCCACATGTTTCTAGTGGCAGGACTAAGCGCTCTTAGATTATCGCCACTGTTCGTTTTGTAAATCTGTGATTTGAATGTCAAACACTTTGAAGCCAAAAGGATTGATGATAAGATTTTCTTGAGAAGAGTTACCTCTAGCAAAATCATAATAAATAGTTACTTGTTTTTTAGTAATATATTCATAATTTTCCATTGTATCCGGTGTGATTTTGATGGTAATGAAAAATGTCAATCTCGTTAAGGGACTATTTTTGACTTTTTCTCTTTGTATGTTAGAGCTAATGATAGCTTCTGCTCGGACTTTATCCACGAATTGTCTGATATTTTCATTGAACATTCTCATTGCTTGGGTTTGGAAACTCACATCGCAATATTGCATCAGTTGATCCTTGCGATCCCTCAAAGAATTTTTACTATAACCAAACAGCAATGAGACAAATTTTGAAGTTGCGCTATCCACAACAGCTTCAGAATTGACAATTTGCCTAGCATCGGAGCGTTTGACAATTTTAAATTCTCCTGTGTATCGATCAATGCCATAAACAAATATATCCGTTTTCTTCAAAGGCATCATCATCACAATACTCGTTACAGCGGCGACATTGAGTGCCATAGAGAGATAAAAAGCCCTTTTGAAAGTCCTATTGGCCTTATTGAGTTTTGCCAATCTATCAAGGGCTATCACACCCCCAACCAAATTTTCATCAATCAAGACTTCTTCGTTTTTTTTCCCTAACATGCGACAGCTTTATTGTTTAATTATTGGTTTGTTGGTTGTAAAACTTGAGAGACTTTTCATTAAAAACTCCTTAAAATAACCCTAATTATAGCAAAATTTCTGTAAAAACTATGTATTTGAAAAACCTTTAACAAAAACCTTTTTGGATAAGGCGTTGAGCAAAGATTCTCTATAATATAATGTAAGTAGCGGATTGCTTCAAACAAGAAGCAAGATGAAACACGATACAACTCAAAAAGTAAGAGCGATGAGTAAGCAGTCGTAATCAGTAATGAAATTTTAGAAGCGCCTAATTCAAAGAGATAAGACAATCGCAACTCATAGAGAGAATGGTATAATATCAAAATAAGTTCTCAATTTAATTCTTGAAAGGAGCTTCATGAACGATACAACAGAGCATCATGGACCTAATCCGCTAAACGCCCCACCACCTAGCAACTCACAGAGTAACGATCTCTTAAATTTGCTAGACTCATTATATCCTAAAGGGAGTTTAGGGGAACAAAGATTTCACGAAGCTTTAAAGAATCAAGAAGAGTTGAAAAATATCCTAATAGAAATAGAAAAGCTACCGCAAGAAAAAAGGTATGAACTTCTGATGCAGATAGGACAAGCCAAACAAAGAATAATGGAAGCATACGCTCATTCATTCTTAGGATATATAGGGGGACTAGAGCATCTGTTAGGATTGTGTATGGGTGGGATATTTGTTTTGTTTGCAATCTATTTTGTATTTTTAAGAACTAGCAAAAACACAGAGCTAGTGGAAAGTCTAAAAACAAAACTAAAACTTCAGTATTTTTACTATGCCTTTGGTGTGGGTGCGGTTTTGTTTTTTGGATTAGAAACAATTAGATCGATTTATGAACTGTATATATTAGGAATTGGTAGCACTAACGACAAGGTGCTCTTTGTTTTGAAAAACATTTGCTTCATAGGTATGGGCTATTTGATTTATAAAGTTATTAAAGTTATTGGTATAAAAAATTTTATCAATGGTCTTTTCACTTCAAAGAAACAAGGCGGTGCAGAATGAAACTAATGAAACAAGAGCAATAAGGAGAAACAATAATGAAACTGAGAGCAAGTGTTTTAATCGGTGCGACAATTCTGTGCTTAACTTTAAGTGCATGCAGTAACTATGCGAAAAAAGTGGTGAAACAAAAGAACCATGTTTATACGCCTGTGTATAATGAACTGATAGAAAAGTATAGTGAGATCCCCTTAAATGACAAACTCAAAGACACACCATTCATGGTGCAAGTGAAGTTGCCAAATTACAAGGACTATTTGTTGGATAATAAACAAGTTGTACTAACTTTCAAACTTGTCCATCATTCTAAAAAGATTACGCTCATAGGCGATGCCAATAAGATCCTTCAATACAAGAATTACTTCCAAGCTAATGGAGCAAGATCTGACATTGATTTCTATTTGCAGCCTACTTTGAATCAAAAAGGTGTGGTGATGATAGCGAGTAACTACAATGATAATCCTAACAATAAAGAACAACCACAGACCTTTGATGTGTTGCAAGGGAGTCAGCCAATGCTAGGAGCTAACACAAAAAACTTGCATGGCTATGATGTGAGTGGAGCAAACAACAAGCAAGTGATTAATGAAGTGGCAAGAGAAAAAGCTCAGCTAGAAAAAATCAATCAGTATTACAAGACTCTCTTACAAGACAAGGAACAAGAATATACCACTAGGAAAAATAACCAACGAGAAATTTTAGAAACCTTGAGTAATCGTGCAGGTTATCAAATGAGGCAGAATGTGATTAGTTCTGAGATTTTTAAGAATGGCAACTTGAACATGCAAGCCAGAGAGGAAGAAGTTAGGGAGAAGTTGCAAGAAGAAAGAGAGAATGAATACTTACGCAATCAAATCAGAAGTTTGCTCAGTGGTAAGTGATTGAAAGAAAAGGAGAGAATAGATTTTTCTAAGGGTAGAGAGAAACGCCAACGGGCGTTAGCTTTACTTGATAGGTAAGGCGATCAAGTAGGTAATCTTTTTAAAGTGCTCATCATTTTTTAATTCTGTCTCTGCCCAAGACGAATATTTTTCAAACTGAATTTTGTTAGTTACACCGAGATTTTTTGTTCGTTTTCCATATCAAGCATTTTGCACTCCTTTTTCTTCCATGTATTTTTCAAGATCAAATTTCATCAGCAAATCCCTAACATAGTCGTTATATTGTTCAATGGTTTTTA
This sequence comes from Helicobacter pylori, assembly GCF_001998165.1. Taxonomy (GTDB): domain Bacteria; phylum Campylobacterota; class Campylobacteria; order Campylobacterales; family Helicobacteraceae; genus Helicobacter; species Helicobacter pylori_DL. The sequence goes on from NZ_MTWR01000057.1 coordinate 23,667, forward strand.
GATTAGCATAGAAATTCACTTCTTCATCTGTCATCACAAACAATTTCAATAGTGGGAGCTTAGTGCCATACAATTCTATTTGCGAGTCCATTTCTCTAATACTCATCTTAAACATGATGGGCTTACTGAAGAAAGGCAGAAATATTCCAAGAATTGATCGATCAAATTTAGAGAATAAGAAATTAGGATTCTCTGCAATGGCATGCAACAGTTCCATAGTCTCACTCTCAAGCAATCGATAAACCTTTTTAAATTTATCAACACCAATGCTTTTGATAACAGCGCGATAATCTTTCATGTAATTTCTTAGAACCTTATCTAACGCTCCCTTGTTTGTATGCATCTGTTTGAAAAAATCATGCATGGTTTTTATTTGATCTATGATTTTCTTTTTTTCATCAGTGTTTAAAAGTTCGTTCTCCTGCAAGCTCTCAATAAGTTTTTCTTTCTTATCTTTTGAGTTGGCAATCATTAAGAAGAGTTTTCGCATGTTATTACTCATATCGCTCTTGATCCCTTTAATGGATTTGGTTCCTCTTTAGATTGTTCAGATCGTAAAAGTTTATATTGAAATTATACAATATTTGTTGCGTGAGAATTTCAGAGCGGTCATAATTCAAAGAGCAAGAAACTATTTTTTTAACCATAAAATATTGCTTCAATCACTCTTGTATCTATTTTTCAAAACCTACAAAAAACGCTTTCACAAATAGCCCTAAACCGATTTAAAAAAGTTTTAATGTTTATAAAAAGCAAGATAAGTTGTAAGAATGCGTTACAACTAAAATAAAGAGTCAAGATAACTCATTTTCAAAAAGGAGCCTTAAGTAATAAAATCATAATGTTCAGCTAGTAATCTATTGCCTTGTTGATCAAACAAAGCTCTGCATGAAAGATGAAAAAATTTCATCTTTAGAGAGTTAATACACCACTAGAGTCTTACTTGAGAGACACTCATTTTATTAGTGGCTTTGTCTGATTTGTTGCTACCAAAACCATTACCAACCAAAGCAGATCCCATGTTTTTGATACTATCGAATCCATTCTTCAGCACTTCTGCCATAAAATTCTTGATATTGTCCATAGGCAAGTTGAATTTTTTCCCTAATATTTCATTAAGTCCCATCATTAACATCAGAAAGAACAAAAAATTTAATATCATAGAAAACAAATCACTGGATAAACCTGTAAAAAGATTTGTTCCGCCACCCAACAAAGAAGCTAAAATTTTTCCCATACTCAATCCTTTTATTTTTGGTTGTGTAAGTTCTTGCTTGTTCGGATCTCTAATGCGTGTTTTAGTAGGAAGCATTTCACAATAGCATGCCTAAAGCTACTAAGAAAATTCTTGAATCTAAGATTACTCATGAAATCAAGCGGTAAGCAACCACCAATCGCAAACAAATCAAATATTTTGCCACCAAACAAGCCATATCCTTTTTGTTTTTATCTCCTAATTATAGCAAATTTTTCTCAATATTAATTTGGAAAACCACCACCATATCAAAAACAAATCACTAACACACTAGATGCAGAATTATTTTTAAAAAACGCTCCTTTAAATTTAAAATCATGGGGTTTTAGGATTTGAATACCAAAAATAGATTGTTTTTTTCAAATAAGCTAGCTTTGGGTATGCACTTAAAAAGATTTTAGTTTTTAGTCAGTAAGGTTTTATGCTAATGTGTGGAAATAAAGAAATTTCTCTAAATCAAGTCTTAAGAAATTTTTGAACGAATCATAAGAACCAATTTTGCCATTGAGTCATAAGCATGATTAGCTTCATTGTGAATTTTGCGTGGCTTAAGAGATAGTATTTGCTTATTATGCTGAGAGAAACGAGTAACAAAAGATAAGTAGTGTAATAAAAAAAGCTAGGTTTTATTATAAGAGCAAACAAGAATAATATTGGATAAACTAAAATCACCCCTGCCCCATAAGAAAAAAGCGCTATTAAAAAACCTATAACGATAGAGCTGATATTGAACAGCCTATAATAAAGGCTGTACTTATCTAAATGTTTGTTGAAAGAATGTTTGAATTGTAAGAAGTTTTGTTTTAATTTGCTAATCGGCTGTTTCATTTTGGTTTTTAAAGAAATAGTTCAAGGCGGTGAACCTATAAAGAAGCATAAAATAATAAATATTTTACAAAACCACCCTAATCTAACTCCAAATCTCAAAGAATACCCCACTTGCTGATACTAACATGCGGTATAGCACAAACCAACGATTTGTTTGTTTATGCCAAAAAAAGAACAAAAAACATCTGTTAAAGAATAAAGGAGTTTTCCATCTAAAAAACACAAATCTATTATATAGAAATAATCTTAAAAGAAACTTAAAAAATACCAACAAGCCGCATACAAGCAAGAAAAACATAACACCATAAGACTTAGATTTTATTTACCTTTTGGATATGGAAAAATTTTGGTTCATAGTTTTGTAAAAATTGTGGTAAAATGTATTGATATTTTTTGAAAATTTAAGGTTACAAAAACTATAAGATGCTTGCAAAAATCGTTTTTAGCTCATTGGTTGCGTTTGGAGTTTTGTCGGCTAATGTGGAGCAGTTTGGTTCATTTTTCAACGAGATAAAAAAAGAACAAGAAGAAGTGGCCGCAAAAGAAGACGCTCTTAAAGCTCGCAAGAAGCTCTTAAACAATACGCATGATTTCTTAGAAGACTTGGTTTTTAGAAAACAAAAAATCAAAGAGCTTGTGGATTACAGAGCTAAAGTTCTTTTAGATTTAGAAAACAAATACAAAAAAGAAAAAGAGGCTCTAGAGAAAGAGACAAGAGGTAAAATCCTTACTGCTAAGTCAAAGGCTTATGGTGATCTAGAGCAAGCCTTAAAAGATAACCCTCTCTATAAGAAACTTCTCCCTAACCCTTATGCCTATGTTTTAAACCAAGAAACATTCACCAAAGAAGATAAGGAGCGTTTGAGTTATTACTACCCCCAAGTGAAAACGAGCAGTATTTTTAAAAAAACTACCGCTACCACTAAAGATAAGGCTCAGGCTTTGCTTCAAATGGGTGTGTTTTCTTTAGATGAAGAGCAAAACAAAAAAGCGAGCCGATTAGCTCTATCTTACAAGCAAGCGATTGAAGAATATTCCAATAACATTTCTAATTTATTGAGCAGAAAAGAATTGGATAATATAGATTATTACTTACAGCTTGAAAGAAACAAGTTTGACTCCAAAGCAAAAGATATTGCTCAAAAGGCTACTAACACGCTTATTTTTAACTCGGAACGCTTGGCGTTTAGCATGGCGATTGATAAGATTAATGAGAAATACTTAAAGGGCTATGAGGCTTTTTCTAACTTGTTGAAAAATGTCAAAGATGATGTGGAATTGAATACTCTGACTAAAAACTTCACCAACCAAAAATTGAGTTTCGCTCAAAAACAAAAATTGTGTTTGTTGGTTTTAGACAGCTTCAATTTTGATACCCAATCCAAAAAATCTATATTAAAAAAGACTAATGAATACAATATCTTCGTAGATAGCGATCCTATGATGAGCGACAAAACAACTATGCAAAAAGAACACTACAAGATATTTAATTTCTTCAAAACAGTGGTTTCTGCATACCGGAACAATGTTGCCAAGAATAACCCCTTTGAATAGGAAAGGAGACGCTCTTGAAAAGTATCTTCAAAAAATTAGGTTCTGTCGCTCTTTATTCTTTGGTTATTTATGGGGGCTTAAACGCTATCAATACAGCATTGTTACCGAGTGAATACAAAGAATTAGTGGCTTTAGGCTTTAAAAAAATCAAAACACTCCATCAAAGACATGACGACGAAGAAGTTACAAAAGAGGAAAAAGAATTCGCCACTAACGCTTTGAGAGAAAAATTACGAAATGATAGGGCGAGAGCAGAGCAAATTCAAAAGAATATTGAAGCGTTTGAAAAAAAGAACAACTCTTCTATTCAAAAAAAAGCGGCTAAGCACAGAGGATTGCAAGAATTAAACGAAACTAATGCTAACCCTTTGAATGACAACCCTAATGGCAATTCTTCCACTGAAACCAAATCTAATAAAGATGATAACTTTGATGAGATGATCAATAAGGTGAATGAAGCTTTTGTAAAACCTACTGCTCCGCTTGTGCCTAATGAGTGGAGAACGCCTGAAATTGAAATCATTATCAATGAGTGTATTATTTCAAGCAACGATTATGATGGGTTAAGAAAGTGTTTGATCAAAGGCATCAAGGATCAAAAAATTCTTGCCCCCTTATTAGAAAAAATTCAAGAAATAGAGACAGAAAATAACAAGTTTTCTAGACAACACTTGAGTGGTTTAAAACTCGCTCTTAATAACAGCAACAATAGAACCTTTCTTATAGCTTCGTGCGCTATTTGTGAGAAGAGAAAAAAAGAAATGGAGCAAGAAAATAACTACCAAGATACTACAAATGCAAGTGAGTTTGGCACTACTGATACAAAAGAAAATGAAGCAAAAGATGCAACATTCTCAAACAATCGCTCTAAATCTGAACTGCCCAATAGCGTCATTAATCAAATAGAACAAAGCATCGCTCATGGAAAAAAATAGCGATCCAAATTATTAGTGCAAAAAACAACTAGAGAAACAAATCCCAAAAATTAGAAATCATAGCCTATCGTCTCAGAAAAATCATTTAACAATGATCTTACTTGATTGCCTTTCTTGTAGGTATTGTCGCTTACTTTGTTCTAGGGATCTTTCTAATGCGTCCAATTCCTCTAAATAATTTAAAAAGACCTTGTTTTGAGCTAACATAAGCTTTCTGATTCCTTTGATGAAATTTTTATTCTTTAGACTTTCTACAAGCGTCTGTGAAGCAGTGATTAAGGAAGCTGTACCTCCAATGTTGCTCTGATACGCCTTTAGAGAAGTTTCTAAACGCTCTCTTATATTTTGTTTTTCTTGCTCGATTTTCAGCTTCCCTTCACAATAAAGAACTAAAACTTTATCGGATATTCCGCATTGTTGCTCAGCAGTATTTTGGTCTAAGGGATTGATTTTCATATAGGTTAATAAAAGTTCAGGGCTAGACATATAAGTCTTGAAAATCACATCTTCTGAGATGAAAAATAACTCATTCGCTTCAAAATTGGCTTTCAATAACGCTAAATCTCCCCTCAAAGCAATGGCTGCTTTTTTGATGTTTAGAGCATCTTCTGTACCCATTTTATCATTAGCGCTAGGGCTAGTGGTTGAAAAAATCTCATCTAGGTTTTTGAGCACTTGCTGGTTGGTCTCTTTGTAGGTGCTATCCAGTTGCTTTAAGCCGCTTGTTATATCTTCTGCCATCAAAACAGACAATAGCAAAAAAGAAGATATGGTATTTTTCACGAGTGTTTTCATTTGACAATAACTTTAGAGCTAGCAATGTTTCTTGCTGTCGTTTCTCTTTCTAATTTCAGTTGTTCTTCCCAAAGGTCGGCTTTTTTTTCAAGATTCTCTATATAGTTTAAATGATTTTCTGCGTTTAAGATAGCAACTTCTATGAGCGCGTTCAAATCTACTGATCCTTTTAAGGTTTTGATTTCTCCATTGATCCCATTCAAATAAGCGATATTTTGAAAATCTGCATCACTCAGTTTATTTTGAATAAGGGCTACAATCATTCTGTAATTCTGAATAACCTGTTCCATAAGGCATGCTGAAATTTTTAGCCCATCAAGATAGGGGCATTTTGTGGGTACTAGAGTAAATGTTTCAATGATTCCAAATGGTGCACCCATGCTTGAAAAAAACTAAGAGCAGGCGCGTAGATGGCGCTTTGAAACAAAGCCTGACCCGTTAGGGAATTATAATCAATAAGGGTCGCTTTTTGCATAGCTGTTTTCAACCATGTTTCAAAACCTTTTAAGGTTTCTTCAAACGCCTTGATACCAATCGTATTGTAAGCGATGTATTGAGCGTTGTCAGAAGAACTTCCTAGAGCTTGAGAAAGCATTTCCATTTGTGTTTTTAGGGTAACGCTCGGTTCAAAGCTATTTTTTAACGCTTCTAAGAGAGCGTTTTGCTGGTTCATTTTGAGCTTGATTATTTCGTTATTTTTTTGGAGCGCGATTTGCATGTTTTGGATTTCTGTTTGGGTGTTAATTTTTTGTTTTTCCACGATCATTTTGACATTCCCCCCCAATGCGCTAAGCGCGCTTGAATACCCTTCCATGACGCCAAGCAAGATGTCTGAACCTGCAAAAAACCCCCCTGTCATGCCATTGACACCATTAATAACGCCATTAGCCCCTTTTAACATAGCGCTCATGGTTGCAAGCTGGGTTCTCAATTCTCCCTCTATTTGCGCTTGAATGGCTTTTTCTTTGGCACTAGATTGAGCTTCTATGGCTTTTAATTCGGCTTGAGCGGTTTTTTGTTTGGCTTGTGCGTCCGCCTGAATGGCTTTTAAGGCAGGTTCAAGCGTTATTACTACCTCTGCACCATTCAAGGACAAGCCACAAAAAGTCAAGAAAGAAAATATGCTTAAAAAACATTTCACATCTCTTTCCTCACTTCACGATTATTTTAGTTTGCACCCTTTCTGTTAAGTAGCTATCTTTTTGCCCCTTAAGCTTGTCTTTGATGTAATCAAGGTAAGTCAAATGCGATTTTAAAAAAGATTTATTCGCTACTATATTGTAATTATATAGCGAACTTATGTTAGAAATCGCTTGAGTGTCATAGGTGCTAGTAGCCAATCCTGATTGATTAAGTATCATTTGAGAAGCGTTCTGCAACAAATTGGTATTGTTTTTCACAAATTCTATATAGTATTCTCTCAAAATTTCTGCTACTTTTTCAGCATAGCAATAAACGGCAAGAACTTTGTCCCCAATAGGGCATGCAGGGGTGGTCATAGGATTAACGCCTGAAGTTAGGGCATTAGTGGCTAACGCTTGGTATTTGGCATAAACAGTGGGCATAGAAACACTCACAGGAGTCATAGAAATTTGCATGCAACTGAAAAACACTTTTGATGAGCCAACAAGTGCACCTAAAGCGGTGCAGCTATCAAGGGAATCGGCTGTATCATTCATTGAGCTGTTGCTTGCTTGAGAACGCAGTTGCTCTTGTAGAGCTAGGGCGTATTTTGGTGCTGCACTTGTAATATTGCCTAAGATACCGCTCATCATTTCAACCGTTGTTGGCACGCTAGGAACAGCGATTTGATTCGTCGCATAAGCTTCAATAGCGCTAGGATTTTTAGGGGTGGTGTTACTCGCTAAAATGCTTGCAATCTGACTATTAACAGCACTAATTTGCGCGCCTTGCGTGTTGCCTTGCGCGTTAAATTCCCCTGTTAATTTGCTGATATTTAAGATATTGTTCCCCACAGCCATGCTTTGATCGTTAAAACCTTGATACAATTGGTTGTATTGTTGGTTAGCGGCTTTCATAGGCATGCTTACGGCTTCAGCGATGCTCTGATTGTATTGGGTCATGATAGCGGTCATTTGCGGATTAGTAAATCCCACAACAATAGGAATAATCGCTGCTGACATAGCACCCGCTACTATTCCTGCAAATGGCCCTGCAACACCACTTGTGCTTGAGATGATTGAGGAAATTTCCGATAAGAACCCCGCAGAAGATGATTCATATATAGCTTGTGTACCTGCCATGTTAATACCCTCCTAGTTAATACCCTAAGATCGGTGGTAAAAACGATGAATCTGAGTATGTTGGTGCATAGCCATACATGAAAGGATTGTTTGGACCGTAATCGCCCATCATTTGGCTCATGAGAAGATTTTGAATGCCCCACATCGCATTGATGCCTAGATTATCATTAGGTTGAAAACTCCCTAAACTTATGTCGTCAAATTTGATATTAACATTTTTATCATTATAGTCATTGAGTATGGCCACTTTTTGCTCTAGGGTTTCTTTAGGGATCTCTATTTTTAGCTGATCTCTAGAAACAAGCCCCACGCTATTTAGTGCCATATCTTCAGGACTAATATCTTTTATATCTATATCAGTGTTTTGGTCAGCGTTAAGCGGAGCGTTAAACATGCCAATGATAAGACACCAAGCAAATAGTGATTTAATTTTATAGAAATTCGTTTTCATACTTTTGACTCCTTTATTCTTATTTTTAGCATTATTCTAGCGCATTAACACCACTCAATCGCTATTTTTGTTTTGATTTTCTTGATCGAGCATTTTGTTTGTTACTTCATCAATGTTTTGAAAATATTTTTCAAAAAGCTCTTTCTTTTTAGCTTCAACGCTCATATCAGTTTGAATCCAATTAGGAATAATGGAGTCCATGATCAAATGCGTGAAGTCATAGGCATGATTGGTTGGGTATATTTTGTTCTGAACATAGTATTCTAAAAAATTTGCTTGAACAAAAAAATTCTCTATATCGCTCTGCATGTCCTCGCTTATGTTGTTATTGATAGGTTTTTCTAGTAATCTGAGAATCCTATACGACTGCCTGATAGTTTCTAGCATGAAGTAAGCATAAACATAAACTAATGAAACAAAAGAATTATTGGCTTTAAACGAGCTTGCATCATTCTTCCCACTTTGAAGAGGAATTAATCTTGATAATGTTTTTTGGGGATCTTGCCCATCGTTTATTTCTTTAAAAAAGCGGAAGTCTAAATCCTGATTACTGAGAAATGACTTGACAAAGTGAAGATTAGCGTTAAGACTATCTATGAGACCTGAATAAAGGTGTTCCGTTTTGACATCATCTATATTCAAAACATTCTCATAAAACACATTGACATGGTCTTCTAAGAAATTAGAAAAATCATAAAGAGCGGTAAGGTTTTGTTCAGTGATTTCACCTTCCATTTCTTCTTCTATGAAGTCCAATTCTTCTCTCAGTTCAAAAAGGTAATTAGAAAAACTATCCAAAATCGTCAAGACATCATTTTCCAAAATTTTCAATAATTTTTGTTCGCGCAAACTTTGTTTCATTTTAATACTCCTCTATTTGTTGATACATTTGCCTCAAGGCCTGATATTTATCTATGATACTATGGTTTTGGATAATCTTGTCAATTTCTTTGACAAATACAGTATCTGTGGATAAAATTTTCAAATATTCTTTAGGAATGCCTCTCAAATTAAAACTAGCGATAACGCTAGGGCTTCCATCCTATTTGTAGAGGATTTTCCTATCTAGCCCCTTAGTGATGATTTCAAATTCTTTTTCTGTAACATTAGCTAATCTTTGGTAATCAGAAAGATTACCCCCATCGTTTCTCAAAAAAATCTTTGTAGGGCATTGTTCTCTAATCGTATCAGCAATAGGGCAAGCCAAAAGATCAGTGATGCTTTGAGTCGCAAGTCTAACAATAGCGTTTCTTTTCCTTGCAGTTTTTAGCATGTCTCTTACAAAATAAGCGACCTTTGGATCGCCTAAATATTTCCACGCTTCATCAATATCTAAGACAAATCTACGCCCATCCATTGCCTCTTGGATACGAGCGAAAAGGTAAAAACAAATAAAGGGTGAAACATCATTATTGTCTAAGAAACTTGACCCATCAACGCCAATAATCGTTTTTGAAAAATCTAAGCGATCTGTTGCTTTATTATCAAAAAGCCATTGAAATTCACCATTGGTTGATTTGCAAAAAGGCGCTAATCGCGCGACAAGCCCATTAGGATCGTTGTGGTCTTTTCCAAAAGCATTAATAAGTTGAGTGATGGGATAATCTAGGTTCATATCTCCTGTGATAAGGTTGGTTACTGCCGCTGCAAGCGTGTTAGAATCTGCTAGGCTAAAAGAGATGCTGTTGCCATTTTCATCTTTTTCATCGCTTTTGGTCGCTAGGTTTTTCACAAGCTCTTTGACAACAGAAATAGCCGTTTGTTTTTGTTCCATTGTTGCATCTGTTTTTTGCACATAAGCCGCCCAAGCAAAAGGATTTAATCCTGTATCTGTCCCTAGCTCAATCTTGACATACTCCCCACCCATTGCGACAATATTCCCATAAGCGCCATAATCTTTATCCATATAAACCATAGTGAGCTTTTGCTTGTCTTTGCTGACATTAGTAGGAAAATTGTGAACAAATTGTCCCATAGCGTTCAAGGTCATTGACATAAACACTGTCTTACCTGAACCGGTTGAGCCAAGTATCAAAGTGTGTCCTGCTGAAGCTGAACCAAAATCAGTGGGCATGTGGAAGTTCAGATAAAAAGGCGAATTGATCTCGCTTTTTAGCGTCATCACACTATTGCCCCAAGCGTTATTGTCTTGATTGCCATCAAAACTCATCGCTCTCATAGCGATGAAATCAGCAAAATTATTAGAAGTTACATCAAAAATAAAAGGAAGCGTGATAAAAGAGCAATGTTTGGCAAAAAAGTAATTTTCCATAGAGAAAGTCGCCGCGTTGGCTAAAAAACCTTTAGCGTTAAGACTAGAGACGCATTCCTTAACGCTTTGTTTCATTTTTTCAAAGCTATCAGCAAACAGCACTAAAGAATTACCATAACTGCCTAGCGTAATATCACCATTACCCACTAACTCGCTCAAACAACCCAAAGTCATGCCCTGCTCTTTAGAGCCTCCACTAATAATAATTCTTCTAGAGGTGAAAGCCAGTTTGTCCTTTAAAACCTGTGAGTTTTTAGGCGAATAAGCATGCATGAAAATAAATTCGCTGTCTAGAGCGTTGATTTTATCAAACAAATCGCTCTGTGATTTAGGGGCGTATTCACTAATCTCAATAGCGCTAAAATATTTTTCACTCAAATCGTCATTTAAGATTTTTCCATGCTTATTGGCAAAATAAACTTCTTTCACCCCACCATGCATTTTTTCCTTGAGATACAAGTCTTTTCGGTTGCAAATAAAAGGGGCTTCATTCATTCCCACAAGAAAATTGTAAAATTCGCATTGTTTGGAGTAAATAATGCCATCTTTGGTGTATTCTTTCAATCTAGTGGGGTGGTATTTACTCAATAGCTCTTCTATGAGCTCTATCCTATCCTTGAAGTTTTCAAGCTTGGCTCTAATAATCCTTTGAAACTCTTCAAAATTATTGTCTGCAAAATGCTTTTTATTCATAACGGGTTCATTGAGAGTGTCTAATAAATCTTGCTCTATGGTGAGATAAAAACTAATATCATAAAAACTTTCTCTTTTTTGCTTCTCATTATAGGCTCGCATAAAATCATTAGAAAAAGCAAGACCATAGTCCCTATTGGTTTCATCAATAACGATTTTCTTTTTAACAGTGTGGAAATAAAATTTGAATTCAGGGGTAACAAAATTCCTAAAAACGCTATAAATAGAAGCGTGTAACTCTATGAGATCTTTTTTGGAAGTGGTTAAAAAATCAATGCCCCCCAATTTGATTGTGCCTAAAAGAGAATAGTTGTTAGTAAGGATCACCCCATCATCTAAAAAACATTCATAGTTATTCGCTAGATAGGAGTTTGCAGCACTCACAAGCCTGTCTTCTCTGTTTGGATTTAAGTGGATGTCATTAGCCATTTCTTTACTAGGCTTCATGGAAAAAATGCTCATGAATGCTTTATTTTTCACGCCCTTAAACAAAAAAGGTTTTTTAAATTTCATCGCTCGCTCCATTCTTTGATAAAGCCTATAATCTTTCTTGAATCCAAGAGCTACAAGCACAATAACAATCGCTACAATCAAAACAGGTTCATAGGCTTGAAAAAGAATAACAGATAATACAATTGTTACAAACAATATAAATATGGAGGAGTAAATAAAAGTTTCAGGGAAACCAAACAACCTATTCCCCCCATCAAATAAGACTTTAAAAAAGGGATTGACACCTTTTTGCATGTCTGCTTTAAGCTCTTCTATTTTTTGAAACTGCCGCTTTTGAACCTCTTGCTCTATGACTAGCTTTTTTTGTTCGTCAGCTTGTTTGCTTGCCACAAACACCCCTCTCTTTATAGATATACCGCTTCACATGTAATCGTATAAAAGATTTTTTTGAGAGACTCTACGGTGCTAATGTGTTTCAAAAGATCATTAGGGTCATAAGAATTGAATACAGCCAATAAAACATTATATAGCTTATCATCGCATAAAATTTCTCTTGTTTCTCCGCGCAATGACAGAAAGCAGCGTTGTTTGTTGGTCGTGCTGATGCTTTTGAAAGTAAAAAAGTCTTTCACTTCAGGATTGATCTGTAATTCTACATTCAGTCCCATTTCTTTACCCTTTTCATCAAAGATTTTTTCAATAATGGGATCGTAATGCTTCAAATCCTTTATTTTTTTAAGGACTCTATTGACAATCACGAAATCAAAAACTTCATCTTTGATAATATCGGGATTGACTTCTTTGAAAGTTACTTTCTTGTCTTTCAAATTTTTGATAGTCGCTTTAAAACTATCAAAATCTAAATTTGTATAAACACGCCCACTAGGAGTGTTTTTTTCTTTTTCTAGCACTTCCTTTTTGGCTTCTTTGTCATCATTTGCTGACCCATACGAACTGAAAACAACAAGACTTAAGAGAACTTTTAAAAAAAAGCCTCTTAGTTTTTTATTGCTATTATTATTGTTGATCAATTTAGCTAGCTCCTCCACTCTCGCCAATATTGAAGCCAAACTTAGTGCTCAAATAGATAATACCGCCTGCTACCGCTAACATAGCTATGGGCTGCGCGTAAGCAAAAACAGTCGCCTGACCTCTTTTGATGTCATCAGAGATTTTCCAAATATCTGCTATGCCTTTGACCCCTAGAGCGCAACCACCTACGATCGCTAAAACAGCAATGATCTGAACAACCAAAGATTTAGTCTCAGTAATGCCTGTTGCAGGACTGGTGACTGCCATTAAAGGATTGGTTGTTATCGCTAGCCCTAAAGTTACTACAACTTTCTTGTAGCTGTCAGTGATTCTTGTAAGAAATTTCATGCGTTTCCTTTCAGATTGGAATAAATAATGGTGTTATTATACCATAAAAAAAATATTTTTACACTTTCACGCAAGCACCACTAGATTAACTGGTCTAGCGTGTATCCTTTTTGATTCAAATCAAAACCGACGCTTTTGTTTGGCAACTGACATAATTTAGGAACAATAAACCTACTTGTCCCAACCATTTTTCTTTCTCAAGTCGTTGTAGAATTGTAGATCTTTAGGATCTTTGATGTATTTTTTAATCGTCTCAGGTTGAAACCTAAAAACAAGCAAAAACAAACCCAAGCTGATCAGAGTGAGAATAAAACTCCATTTTAAGCAACTCCATAGACCACTAAAGAAACTTTTTTTGAGACTCTCTTTGAAAATCTGTCCTATTGATTTGTTTTCCATTTTGTTTCCCATGTGGATCTGTGGATCACAAACGCTTAATTATACATGCTATAGTAAGCATGACACACAAACCAAACTATTTTTAGAACGCTTCATGCACCCACCTTGCTCCTAACCATTTCTCCAACCATCTTTAGCGTTGCATTTGATTTCTTCAAAAAGGCTCATTTCTTATTTCTTGTTCTTATTAAAATTTGTCTATTTTAACAAGTTTTTGTTA
>NZ_MTWR01000058.1:0-10227 GCF_001998165.1 Helicobacter pylori
TTTTTAATTCCTTAGCTTTTTGAATATTATTCAATGGCATTTTTTCTACTTCCTTTGGCTCTTGGTTTTGATTATTGGAGTTAATTTCTAACTCGTTTTCTTGCGTGATTTCATCTAACATCATTGGCTCCTTAAAATTAAAATAAATAAGCGTAGTTGAACGCTATGTAGCTAGAATTAGTCGCTTTGGTAAGAAAATTAGAAAACAAGACCTCTCCCTTAAAATTCCCGTTTTGAACGACAATTTTGCTAGGCACAACTGACTGATAGTTAATCGCTCCTCCAAAGCGATAATTCACTTCAAATTGATGATGGTTTAAGTAATAATGTAGTCCAATAGTGGGATAAAAACCATGATTAAAAATATCTTTAGGTTTATTAGTGATAAACTCACTATGGCTGGTTTTTATAGGGTCTATTTTTGCAAAATAATATTGCATACGCCAGCCAAAGCCCACACTTAATCCTAGTGTATGGCGGTTCTTTTTAATGACATTTAAAAAATCAAACAAATACTTCACATCTATGCCAAAATTTAAGGGCGTGTAATTAGCACTAACTTTAGATTTGTAAATTTTTATGTCTGTGCTTAAATCACTAGGTGTGCCTCCATACAAATGGCTTGAGATTTTAATCCCATGCCTTTTACTAGCTCCAAAATAATGCTGATAACCTATTAATAGTCCCATATTAAAATTAGCGTTTTTAAAAGTCTTGCTATAAGTGAGTAAATCATCTGTAGCATTAGAGATAAGGCTTAGATTTTGAGTTAATTTTGTGCCTGTAATAGCAATTTCTGAGCCTAAGAAAAAGCCATTTTTAGTTTGCATAGCTACTAGGTGTTTTTGAGACTTTTTTTGCTCTTTAACTTCTCTTTTAACTTGACTTTGTAACAACTCAGCACTTTGTAAAGGAGCTGATTGTTGCTTTTTAAGGGTATTTTGTGGAGCAATTTTTTGCTCCATTTTGTGTTCTAATTTCTGTTCTTGAGAAATGTCTTCTTGTTTATTTTCATCAGGCATAATGGCTAAAAAGCCCTCATTAGCTTGCAAATAACCAAGAGTAGTTAAAAACAAGGCTTTCTTTAAATTAGTGTTCATTTTTTTCCTTTCTTAATTGTTTGGGACAACCCAATTGTTGTGCGAAGCGCATGAGTAATTAGCATTAGGCGTCTGCGCCCATGAGCAATATTTACCCTTAGTGCTAGATTTCCAAGCATTTCCAGAGCTAAAGTTATAACTCATACAAAGATTGCCATTCCCATTAGGGCGATAATAAGTCGCTTGCCAATTGGTAAATTCTTGTGTGTTAATGAGTTGTTTAACACCATTATTGAGATTAAGCTTTTGGCTTAATACAGTGAGTTCAAAATTTTTGCGATACTCATCGCTTAAATTAGGGGTATTCACATAGATAGTGGATGGAAAGCGTTTGAGTGTTTTTTGAGCTTGTGAGACATAGTAATACTTATAGGTGTCATACACAGCATCACTATCGCCCTCATTTCTAGGGCGGATATATCCAATCGTAGTGCCTTGATTGATAGTCTGATATCGTGTAACCCACTTAGCTAGGGTGCGTAAATTACCTTGAGAATAGCCTGTATAGCTGTGTGTTTTAGTCCAAGACCCCCATCCATCATTACAATAAGAAGTGGTTATCCATTGACTGCTATTTAAAGACATTTCTTGAATTTCAAAAGTGGTATATTGTGACAAATCATAATTTGAGCCACTAATAGTGTCTAAATCGCCTACATCTTCGCCTTTAACGCTACTTTCTACATTGATTTTGGTATAAGGTTGGATAATTTTAGGCACTTTACCCATATCAGAAGTGTAATCACAGCCTGTTACATTGTAGTATTGGTTAGACACCGTATCAAAGATACGAATTTGAGTGGGGCGATAAGCCTCTAATTTAGCGTTATCAAACTGCCATTGACCGCACGCATAAGTTTGGTAGCTAAATTTTAAAGGACTAACCACATCATGACTGATAAAGACTTTTTCTTTAGTAATGGGGTTAATATAGTATTGATCAATCACTCTTTGAACAGTGCGAGTGCTTGGGTCATTATCGTATTTGACTAATTGTTCTTGCACCCCTGCAAAATCAGTGCAACTTTTAGCCACATGGATTAAATTATCAAGTCCACGAAATAAAATCTCTGTTTGAAAAAAGCTCGCACTCCCACTCCCATAGCCTTTATTTGTCGTAGTATCTAGTTTGCATTTATTAGCGTCTTCATACATAGGAAACTCAAATTGTTTGCCTACTAAATCCACACAACCGCCAATATTCACGCTTTTATTTTCTCTGTTAATGAAGTAAAATTGCGTTTGTTTAATGGCTTTCATGTTTTCAAAGTCATAGCTGTATTGACAGACATTGTCGTTTCTAAAGGCTTGCATTTTAAAGCAAGAGCCATTTCTATCTACAATATCTAAACTCATCGTATTGCCATTTCTAACAGGAGCGGTGCAAAATTCATTGGTATAATGGCTATCTGCACTAGCAGTGCCTCCATTAGCACTGTTGCTCCCATTAGCTCCACTTGTGCCATTAGCCCCATTAGTGCCATTACTTCCATTAGAACCACTACCATTTTGAAGTCCGGGCGAATAAGGGAAAGGGATAAAGCCTCCCCCCATGCCTCCTATGCCTCCGCCTCCACTCATAAAGGGGGTATAACCACTATTAGAACTCCCACTAGAGCCATTTCCACTCCCAGCAATTGGGGGGAATGGGTTAGAACCTACGCCTTGATAGCCACTTGTTCCATTAGCTCCATTTGCTCCACTACTTCCATTTTCCCCTTTAGCCCCATTATTACCAGAAGTGCCATTTACTTCATTTGCACTTGTGCCATTAGAGCCAGCGTTATTGCTTGTGCCTCCATAACCACTTGCATATCCCATGCCACTTGCCCCACTCCCACTAAAACCTTTGCCATTTTTACTAGAGACATACGCACTTTTACTCACCCCTATGGCATTAGACATCTCACTATCGTTTTCACCGCCTAAGACAATCCTTGTGCCTTTTTTAAGAACCAGTTTGCTTTTAATTTCTTTAATGGCGTTTGGGGGGCTTTGTAAGGTCTTATAATCATTGCCCTTTTTAATATGAGTTACACTAATAGAAAGATTAGCTCTGTTTTTAGAAACCTTGTAATTACCCATAGCAATGGTATTTTCTTGCACCTTATTACCCACAACAACTAAAGCCTTAAATTCGCTATTTTTTCTTAAATTCCAATCTTGCATAGTCTGAATGACAAGAGCATGGCTATTTGAAAGTGCTACACATAAACTCATTAAAATTTTAAACACATTAGATTTCTTCTTCATTGTTAATTTTCTCTTTTGTTTTGATTAGGGGTTTTTTCTCTTTAAAGAACTCCGCTAAAACCTCCCCATCTTTTGGTTTAGGGATAAAGATGTCTAAATTAGGGCTAATAAACACTCTGCTCCCCTCTCTAATGATGATAATTGGGTTTTGCGCTCCATATTGCCTTAGCATTTGATTGATAACTTGATTGATGCCCATGCCTGTATTTCTAGTGAGTTGCATAAGCAAGTAATCCCCAAAAAAAGGGTTGCCATCACCCTTTCTATTTTGCCTATTAGCTAAGGCTGAAGTAATTCCTATTAAAAGACCATTAGAGAGCGTGTTAGTGAGTAAGGGGATACCATAGCGTTGAAAGTTTCGGCTAATGTATTTACCTACTAAGCCATTATAACCCTTCACATCAGCCCCCCTTGCGTTAGTGAGCATGATGTTTATGCCTTGAGGCGTGATAATTCTAGTCCAAGCAATGTTAAGGCGGTATTGTCCAATTTGATTGTTATTATTGTAATAGCCTATAACCTTAGAGCCTTTAGGGATTAGCACCGCTCTACCCATAGAAGCAAATATATCGCTCTCTACTTGGGCGGTTACTTTTCCAGCAATTTGAGAGCTAATAGGCGTGATTAAAAAGGCTGGTATCATTCTATCAGCGGTTATGGTTCTTAAAAGCTTATGCTCATTAGTGCCGATGTCTTTATATTTTAAATTAGTAAAACTATCCACGCCGTATTCCGTCTCAGGCTTAGTGGCTGGTTTAGTTGGTTCTAAAGGTTTAAGGCGTGTGTTTAAAAATTCTAATTGCTCTTTAGTATGCTTTGGTTTAGGCTTTATTTTAGAGGGGCTTTGTAAAACTTGTTGTAAATGCGTGATAGTATTATTTTGCTGATTAAGATTGTTGTTAAGATGACTATAATCTTTAATGTTAGGATTAGCTGAAACACTAGGATTGGGGCTAGTTTGTGTTGTAGGCTCTTGGGTAGTTACTTCTGGTGTTTCTTTGGCTTTTTCTTTTGGCTCTTCTTTGACTTCTTCAAAGAAATAATCACTTAAAGGGAATTTACTCTCACTTACTTGAAAGATTTCTTCTTTATTGTTATTGTTTGAGCCTTTATTAGCAAGCAATCCTAATGCCATTAAAACAACAAAGCCCCCAACACCTAAGCCTATCTTTTTAAGCAAGGATTGTTTCATCTTGCCCTCTTTGCTATCTTTTCTATACAAAGATAGGCTTTACCAAGCTCTAAATTCCATTGATTTGAGACATCTTCAGCGATTAAGTAATCGCCTACCACTCTGCTATTAACAGGATTATCATAGCCATCTATAACTTTATAAACTACAGGGAATTTACTTCTAGCATTAGAGCGGTTAAATTTAAAATAGGTAAATTGCTCATCATTAAAGATTTGAGTGGGTAAATCATCTTTGTATTTGGATTTGACAACCTTTTTACACATCCATAAGCAATACCATTTGCGTTTTTTCTTGTCTATAATGACATAGCCATATTCCATTTTTTTCTTGTTGATATAGATGTGATTGACATTGTCCCCAATTTTAATGAATTTGCCATCATCTTTGATTTTGGCGGAGTAATCCACATATTTCATTTCATCTTGGCTGTGTCTATGCTCTTTGAAAGTTTTAGTTTGATTGCTAATCACTTTAAAATTTTCTGAAGCCTTTCTAGAATTAGCTAAAGCGTTACTAGGTGGATAGCTAGGGGATTTGAAACGATTTAAAGAAATGGGAGCATTTGCTAACGCTATTTTAGTGGTAGTAGGGTTTTTAGATTTTGTAAGTGGGTTTTGCTCTTTAATATTTGGTGATTTTTTAGTTATCTTTTTAGGGACATTATGGCTTGTTTTAATGTCTTTGTTTTGGGTGCTATGAGTGGGTTTATTTTCTTTGTTGATTTCTTTCTTAGTGGTAGTGAAATTTTTAAAATACTCTTTAGAAGAAATATACACCATTAAGGCTGGGTTTTTAGAGCTAGTATATGTGGTTGAAAACATATAAAAGCTATAGACCTTACCGCTTTTTCCAATGATAGTTAAATTGCTATCTACGCCAATTTGCAAGGGCTTAATGAGTAAGATATTAGAAATTAAATGCTCTTTATCTTCGCCAAGCATTTTAGTAGAAAAGCCTATATCATCGCCTAGAACCACTTGTGCGATTGGCTCATCAAAAATAAAAGTGGTTGTCATAGCATATCTTAGGCGAATATTGAAAGTATCGCCTATGGTGTAGTGGATAAAGTGGGTGTTATCTTTGATAGAGCGATTTTTAGCAAAAAAATTGGCTTGGATGGCATTGAAGTTTGTCATAGGTTTTAAAGAATTATCTTCATCGCTATTATCATCGCTTAAAACTTCATCGCTCTTTTGAGTTTGTTTGGAGTTTTCTTTATTTGCATAAGGGCTATTAGCACTAAACGCACTAATAGGCGCATCATTAGGTTTTGGGGTGAGTTTATCATTAATATAATTAGTGGCGTTAGTGATAGTTTGCTTGGTGTTATTAAGAGCGTTATTAGTGAATTGCTTGGCGTTATTTAGCATTGTTTGAGTTTGTGTGTTATTTGGTTGGTTATTTTGTATAGGTGTAGTGGGTTGTGAATAAGGGTTTTGATTTGGCATAGGTGTTTGCATAGAATTAGGCTGTGTGTTGTAGTTAGTGCTAGGTTGTGTTTCTTGGTTAGTCTGGTTATTAAAGGGCTGTAAGGAAACATCGCCTTTTGAATAATCCATAGGCTCATTATAATTTTGAATGTTATTTTCTGCTAATAAGGGAGCTAAGAGCGATAAAGTAAAACTAATTCCCCTAAATGCCCTAATCATTGTTCTTCCTTATTATTAGGCATATTAGCTGGGTTGTTTTGGGGGTTAGTTGGATTTTGTTTTTTGTATTCAATTTTAGAATGGGGTCTTTCCACTTTTTTATAAGTCTTATCTAGGGCTTTAATGCTTGCGATTTCACTCAAGGAATATTTATCTACGATAAAGCCTGTAGGGTTTTTAGGCATAGAACTATAATCAAATTGAATAAGGGGTTTGAAGTGATAGATTAAAGACACTCTGTAGCGTTTTTCAGAGATTAAATAGCCTTTATCAAAGACCTTAGCTACAATATCTGCTACAGCGATATTTTGTTGTTTGCCTTGCTTATAGATAGAAATATTGATGATTTTAATTTCTCTATCCATATTAGAGTTAGAATAGATACTGCCCTTGCCTGATACTAACTGCTCTAAAGTTTTCCACACTTCTTCAGAGCTTTGCTCTCTTATGATTTCATTCAAGCGGACTTTGTCATCAATATGATTGATAGTTTCTCTAGCTGTAATGTAAGAGCCGACTAGATTTCTTAAAAATGCCTCGCCATAATCTACTTTGGTATCCGCTCTTTGCACCACAGCAAAATGCTTATCGCTATTAGCAAAGTCTATAAAATAAGGCGTGTTTTCTTTTAAGGGCATCATAATAAAAATGGCTATACTTAAAGCAATGATACCTATAAGCCCCCCTATAGCTAATCTATACGCTATTTGAGTGTTCTTTCTTTGGATTTCAAACACACTAGATAAATCTAACTCATCTTCTTTAAAACTCTCTAATTGCGTGTTTATGCTAGATGTGATACTTTCTTGCAACTTATGCGTAACAATGCGTTTTAACTTAGGCAAAACCCTTTCTTGAATTTTATTCTCCCATTTTTCAAAAGAGATTTTTTCTAACTCTTGGTTTCTAGCAATGCTTGTTTGAATGCTTTTAATGAGCTCTTCTTGATTTTCTTTGGTATCTTGTTCTAAAAACTCTTCTTGTTGGTTTTTTTCTTGTTCTTCTAAAAACATGCTTAATCCCATAAAAAAGCATTTGGCATATTCTTTAATATCTTCTTTAGAAAAAGAGCCTATTTCAAAGGAATTTTCTAATTCTTTTAAATACTCTCTTATCTCTTGTAAATTAGACATACAAGCCCCCTTGAATTATGGGTGTATTTAACGCGCAAGGGGATTTTTTCATCTCTACGAATTTATCTGAGCATGCATTTAAAAGCACAGCCACTAATATAAAAGCTAGATATTGAATCTTTTTCATGTTAGGCAAGCACCGTTTCTAAGTGTTTTTTATCATCAAATTTTTGATAGGTGTTATTGACAAAGACTTCTCTCCAAGTAGTAGGGTAATGCTTAATGAGATTATCAATGTGTTCTACCATGCTAGAATTAGAGCTAAAGATTTGTAGGTAATTACCCAAAGAACTTAGGCTCACATCTATAATGTTAGATGAGCCATCATTCATGTTTTTGAGTAAGACTTTGTATTCATTAACGGCGGTGTTTTCTAAAAAATGTTTTTCTGTATCGCTTAGTCTAATGCCAAATTTATCGTTTAAATCTTTGGTATCAATATTTCTTTGG
Source organism: Helicobacter pylori (assembly GCF_001998165.1). Taxonomy (GTDB): domain Bacteria; phylum Campylobacterota; class Campylobacteria; order Campylobacterales; family Helicobacteraceae; genus Helicobacter; species Helicobacter pylori_DL. The sequence continues at coordinate 7,781 of NZ_MTWR01000058.1, forward strand.
GGATACAAAATCAATTGCCCCATATTTTTTATAAAGCTTTGAGCGTTTCTCACTTCAGTTAGCTGGTTAATGTCTTGTAAGGCTAGAACAATCACCCCATTAGCCTTTCTGGCTTGGGTAATGATTTCATTGATTTTTTTATTCATCATTTCATTTTGAGCGTAAGATTTAAACTCATCAATAAAGCATAAAAAACCACGATTGATTTTTAAGGCTCTGTCAATCATCTTATGAAAGACATAGTAGGCTAAAAGCCCAGCGTCATCATCATTATGTAAAATGCTATCGGTATTTATGGTGCTAATGCGAGTTTTAAAATCTAGGCTATCCATTCGGCTAGAAAATAAGGAAGATTTTAAATAGTCTTCAAAACTACTATCTAAAATGTCTGTATTGGTTTTAACAATGGCATTGACAAACTCTTTTAAATCAAAAGGAAGGGGTAATTCTTGGTTGCTAAATTTGGCTTGTTTGACTTCATCGTTATAATTTCTATACATAGTATCAATAGCATTTATTAGGGCTGTTTTATCTTCTACTTTATCCTTATGGCCATCATAACTATCCACTTTTGCCATTTGGGCATAAAAATGCAATAAAAAGGCTCTATTAGTTGCACTATCTTCTAATGAAAAAGGGTTAATATGAAAGTTTTCGCCTTGATTATAAATCCCATCAAAATACTTGGTAAAAGAATACAAACCATTTAATCTATCAAGAGCATAACAAGAAAGTGGCTCTTGTGTTTGATAGTTTGATAGAGAACAAGAAGTAAGGTGGTTAAAATTGATTAGGTAGTTTAGTGTAATTAGTTTAAATAATCTTATTAAGATAAATAATCTAGCATTAGATAATTTTAATTAACTATTTAATGTTTTATTGCTAATTAAAAATGATTAGTTTTATAAGGGTTGTTAAAATTATTGAGATTTTATAGAGTTAGCTTAAATTACAAAATATTCTAAAAACAATGTAATTATAGATTATTGTTACTCATTAAGAATATATTTGATTAATAATACAAATAACTAAATTCTATTAAATACTGATAGATTAACTAAAGCTATTAAATACCTACTTAACAAGATTGTTTATCGTCTACGCTTAGGTGTGGGGGTGTATTCATTGGAATTGTCTAAATCATCTGCGTTGTCATGGGAATTTGAGTAAGTCGCTGTTTTAATTTGGTCTATTTTGTCTATTAAAAAATCATAAGCACTTAAAGAAAGGTCTTTATAGTGTGAAATGGGTTCTACCATATCTATTTCTATGCTATAACGCTTTTTATCTAACTCTTGCAAAGAATTTTGAAGAGTTAGTAAGTCTTGCTTAGTTATTTTTTGAGAACTTAAAAGCTTGTCAAATAAATTATTGTCATTATGCAAAGCCACTGCTATATCAAAAATATCTCTTGTTTTATTATCAGTTTTTCTAAAAGTAATCTTTTTAGCGATAATATTTTCTAAACTTTCTATATAAATATCAAAAGCAAAAATCTTTTTAGAATTATCTACATATCCCTCATTACTAGCATAATCCACTAAAACATCTATTTTAATGTTGTCTTTATTCGTTACGCCTATATGATTATGTTGGTCTATGTATCTTGTGCTATCAAAATGACTGCAATTATCTATCCATAATTTAGGGCTAAAAAATCCCAAACATTGAGCATCATTGACAAACAAATCAATATCAAAGCTTAATCTATGCTGGAAGTAATACATGCTCAAAGCTGTGCCTCCTCCAAACTTAATACTACTAGGATTAAGCCCTAAATTCAAAGCATTTTTAATAATGGGATAAAATTGTTCTAGGGCTTGAATTTGAGCTTGAAAGTTGTTTTTGATAAAACTAAGGCTCTTTTCATTGATAGGGATTGATAGAAAGGACATGTAAAATATTCTCCATAGGAATGTGATAGTCTTGTGAAAACCATTCTATTTCTTGCTCTAGTGCCTCTGTTTGAATTGTGCCTATAATATACTTGTCAGTATTGCTTAGATTAGTTGTTTTTTTATCCATAAAAAGCCCTATAAGATACTCTAAACTCACATGCTTATCTTTATTGCCAATAGAGTTATTGATTGTAGCTAATAACATAGGGGCAAATGACATTTTTATCCTCCCTAAATTGATTTGATTGTAGTTTAGCAAATTTTGTGTTGGTTTTGGTTTGACTTATAATGATTGTTTAGCTATAATACGCTTACATTCGTAGGGCTGACCGAAGCCCACTTTCTTATAGCTTATAGACTGCTTAGTTTTTCCAAGTCTTTGTTTCCAATACTTTTGATTAAATCATCTAAAAATGAAACAATTTTGTTAGGCATGATACCAAAGTTAAAACTTTTACTTGTAGGCTTTTCTAATTCTCTGATAAAGCGTGTTGTAATGCGTGGGCGGTTGTTTGCCCTTAGCTTTAGTAAATTTTCCCAATGATACGC
>NZ_MTWR01000006.1:0-29740 GCF_001998165.1 Helicobacter pylori
TTTTGTATTAGTTAGATGCTCTAACTTTATAAGACTCCGGATAGAGGTTTTGCATGTAATGGCTATGCGGTAACAACTCGCTAGGTTTTAAAGAGCATACCACCATTAACGCTGAAGCGCTTTTAATCATCTCTTCATTGAAATAGCTGTGTGCTGCAATTTGTTTTTTTAAATCCTTATTAGTAACCATCACAAAATACCATGGTTGGGTGTTGTAAGAGCTTGGCGATAGTCTAGCGATTTCAGCGATTTCTTCTAATTCTTCACTAGAAAACTCATAATGGCTATCAAACATCTTGCAAGAATGGCGCTCGTTCAATAATTGTCTTCTTTTTTCGTGATCCAAAAATTTCATTATTCTTCCTTTATTTTTTTAGAATTTTTCGTAGCATACAATAAAATCCCTAACGAAACAATTACCATAAGTAAGCTTAAAATCTGCCCCATGCTCAAATTCAAAAAATAAACCCCCAATTGGCTGTCTGGCTCCCTGTAAAACTCCGCAATAAAGCGCATCAAGGAATACCCCAAGCCATAAACCACGATGAGCAACCCATGCGTTTTGGTGTGTTTTTTAGCCCACATCACCATTAAAAACACGACAACCCCCTCTAAAAACGCTTCAATCAACTGGCTGGGATAACGCAACTCGTTATCCACCATAATGCCTATGATTTGCCCTAAATGGCTGTCTTTGGGGACAACCCTCCCCACAAGCTCCTGATTTAAAAAATTCCCAATCCTCCCAAAAACATACCCTAAAGGCAGGCTGATCGCAATCAAATCCAAATAAATCAAAAGCTTTTTCAAATCCTTACGGCTATAAAGATACGAAGCGATCAAAAACCCCACCAACCCCCCATGATAGCTCATCCCACGAATGCCTACAAAATTCCCATGGCTATCAAAGGGGTTAAAGATTTGCCAAAAATGCGTCAAATAATAGCTGGAATTAGGCTCATAAATAAGAATGTATCCTATCCTTGCCCCTAGCACAATGCCAAGCTCCGCCCATAAAAAATAACTCTCAAATTCCTTCCTTTCAATGGGGAATCGCTTGGGGTCTTTTTGGATCATTCTTAACGCCATGTAAAATGCGATAACAATCGCGCACGCATACGCCAAACCATACCAATGCACTTCAATACTGCCAAGACTAAAAGCGATGGGGTTAAATTGATCATAAATCGTATTCCAAGCGTTCATGTTCAATCCTTAAATTTCAAATTCTTTAGGGGGGATCGCTTCAAATTCATACCCTAGTAGCGCGATTTTATGCGCATGGAGCATCAAGCGTTTGGCGGAACCTGTCTCGTTATTATAAAGCGTATCGCCTATAATGGGGTGGTTGATATGCTTTAAATGGACTCTGATTTGATGCGTTCTTCCGGTTTTGATCCCCACTTTTAAAAGGGTTTTTTTGTTGATGATTTTTAAGGGCGTGATGATCGTAACCGCTTCTTGCCCTTTTTTAGAGATCTTGCTAAACGCTTTAGTGGTTTTAATCGTAAGAATGGGGGCGTTGATTTCTCGCTCTTCTTCTACAATCCCTTGAACGATCGCTAAATACTCTTTTTTAACCGCCCTATTTTTAAAAGCCTTTTTAGCTTTTAAGTGGAATTCTGAATTTTCTTTCACCAATAAAATCACCCCGCTTGTTTCTTTATCCAAGCGGTGCAACAAAACCCAACCTTTGAAAAAAGAAACCAGATCATAGCTCTCTATAAAGGGGGGTTTAAAAAGGGCTAGAACGTTTTCATATTCAAAAATCACGCTAGGTTTTTCAATTTTTTGGACGCTAAAGCGCGTGTTTTTGGGGAGTTCTTTTCTGGCGACCATCAATTTCTTCCCTCCTATACTCACTAATCCCAAATCAATCAAAGCCTTAGCTTTTTTATGCGAAATGTTTTCTTGAACGCTCAATATTTTATAAGCTTTTTCCATGTTTATCCTTTGTCCTTTTTAATGTTTAATGAAGGCGAGCAATTCGTTTATTTTTCCCCCCTACACTCACTAACCCCAAATCAATCAAAGCTTTGGCTTTTTTATGCGAAATGTTTTCTTGAACGCTCAATATTTTATAAGCTTTTTCCATGTTTATCTTTATCCTTTTTAATGTTTAATGAAGGCGAGCAATTCGTTTAAATCATGCCCATTCTCTAAAAAACGCGCCACGCCTAAATTTTTGTAATCTAAAAGAGCGTCTAACAGATTCTCTTTTTGAACGATTTTGTAAGGCTTGACTAATTCAAACAACGCTACTTGGTTGAAAATATACTCCCCTGTGATCAAGCGCGCATTAAAAAACGCCGGCTCTAAAGGGTTATGCCCCCCCATTTTGACAAACGAACCCCCTAAAATGACAATATCTGCGATTTGATAGAAGTTATTCAATTCCCCCAAGCGATCCACTAACAAAATATCGCATTCCACAAAACCTTTTGAAGAAAAACACTCCCAATTAAAAGGCGTCGTTTTTAAAGCATCTTGCAATAAATTTTGCACGCTTTTAAAACGCTCAGGGTGGCGCGGCACAACAATTAGCCTTGCGTTTTGATGCGTCTTTTTGAACTTTAAAAACGCTTTTAACCCTAACTCCTCTTCGCCCTCATGCGTGCTGGCTAAAACAATGTTTAAAGCGCTTGGGTTTTTAGGGTAAAACGAAGTGATCACAGGCTTTGAAAAACGCTTGATATTCAAAAAATCCACCACTTTTTTAGCGCCTAGATTCAACAAACGTTTTTGATCGTCCTTACTTTGCGCCAAAATCAAATCAATGCGTTTGAATAAAATCGCATAAAAAAAAGAAAAACGCTGGTACTTGGGGTAAGAACGAACGCTGATCCTAGCGTTAATGAGCATGGTTTTTGCCCCTAATTTTTGAGCCGTATCAAACACATTAAACCACAATTCCGCTTCTGTAACCACCAAAGTTTTTAAGCGTTTTAAGTTTTTTTTCCATGCAAATAATAGGGTTTCAAAAGGCAGGTAACGCACCTCTATACGTTCCAAATGCTGATAAGTTTGAGCGGCTAATTCAAAGCCGGTATTGGTGGTAACGCTGATTAAAATCGGCTCTTTTAAAGCTTGAATGATTGGCTCTAAGGATTTGACCTCCCCATAAGAGCATGCATGAAACCAAAAAACCGGCTCGCTTTTTAAAAGATTGTCTTTGAGAAAAAAACGAGCCTTTAAAGAATGGCGGTATTTTTCTTTAAAACTCAAAAGCAAGATGAAAGGTGCACCAAAAAGATGCCCCAAAGTTAACAATAAAAGGTAGAAAAACTTAAACAATCAAACTAATTCTTGGCTTTCTTTTTGTTGGCTTTCTTCTTGGCTTTCTTTTGGAGGTTGAGCGTTACTTTCATACGCGCCCTCAGCGTATAAAATACGCCCGCAATACGGGCAAGTGATCATATCCCCACTCGTTAGCACTTCGGTATAAATCTTATCGTTCAATCTAATAAAACAACCCCCACAAGCCTGTTTTTTGATCGTTACAATGCTCGTGTTTTTCGCCCATCTTCTGATCCTTTCATAAAAGCTATAGATTTTAGGCTCGGTTTTTTCCACGAGTTCTTCTTTCTTTTTAAAGATAATTTGTTGGGTTTCTTTGATGTTTTTGACTTCGTTTTCCACTAAGCTTTCCAATTCCAGTGCTAATTTTTCAAGCTCTAGCATTTCTTTTTTCAAATCCTCTTGTTTTTCGCTTTTGTGCTTGATTTCATTTTGCAAATTTTCAATTTCTCTGTTGGCTTGGTTGGATCGCTCTTTAGCAATATCTTCTTCAATGTTTAAAGAGCGCAATTCCCTTTCGGATTTGATCTCGCTCATTTTCTTTTGGATACTGGCGATTTTAGCGTTGGTGTCTTGTAGGGTTTGCTCGTTTTTAGAAACCTGTAATTTTAGGGCTAATTTTTCTTCTTCTAAATTCAAAATCGCTTTATTTTTAGCTTCTTTATCATTCAAAGCCTTATCCAAGTCTTTCCGTTTTTCTCTGATCAACGGCTCTAAGGAGTCAATTTCTTTATCCAAATGCGAAATTTCAATCAATTGTTTGAGGTGGGTGTTCATCGCTTTCCTTTAAATGATTTGCAAGGGGTTTTTAAAATTCTCTATTGTAACCAAATAATCAAAAGAATGCAAAATTTCAGCCATAATGAGTGCAAAACCCCTTTCGCTATAATAATGCGTGGCGTCAATCAAGCTTATCCCTAAAGATTGAGCGATCATAGCGTCATGGTATTTCACATCGCCTGTAACCAAGCAGCTTTGCGCTTTTAAAAAAGAAAACATGGACGCCCCCGATCCGCACACAAACGCTAAATCTTTAATCATTTGAGAACTTTTGACACACGCTAATTGTCCCACCCCTAAAGAAGATTTAATCCTTTCTAACAGCGCATCAAATTCTATATTGGCGTTTTCTTTCACTAACATAAGACCTTTTTCCATCAAGCCATCAAACCCTAAAAGCGTGCACGCGAAATGCTTGTTTAAATGCGTTTTGTCAAAATTCGTGTGCATGCTGATGACTGAAATGTTTTTTTGGATTAGGATTTTTAAAATATTCCCCGGATAAGCCTCAACATTTAGCGTTTTTAAGGGCTTGAAAATTAAAGGGTGGTGCGTGATGATTAGGGCGTTTTGTGGGGCGTTTAAAGCGATTTCAAGCGTGATTTCTAAGCATGCGATAATCTGGCTAAACTCATGGTTTTTGCTCCCCACATTCAACCCGCTATTATCCCACGATTCTTGGAGTTCAAAAGGCGAAAGGCGGTTCAAAACTTCCAACACTTCCCTAACTAACGCCATTTTAAGCCTTTGTTAGAGCGTTTTTTAGGCGCTCTTCTCTCTCTTCTTCTTGCTCTTTATAAAGAACGGCACACCCTTTGGCTAAATCCCTGATTTGTAAAATATAATTTTGCCTTTCAGCCACCGAAATCGCCTTTCTAGCGTCTAAAATATTGAAAAAATGCGAGCATAGCATCACGAAATCATAAGCCGGCAAGGGGAGCTTGTTTTTTAAGCAATGCAAGGCTTCGGCTTGGGCGTTTTTAAACATTTCTAATAGCCTTGTTACGCTCGCTATTTCAAAATGATACTTGCTGAACTCGTATTCGCTTTCCAAATGCACTTGCGCGTAACGAACGCTTTCATTATCCTTTTTAGCCCATTCAATCTCTAGGATATTTTCCACTTTTTGGACATACATCGCCAATCTTTCTAAGCCGTAAGTGATCTCCACCGGGATAGGGCTACAAGGAATGCCTCCCACTTGCTGGAAATAAGTGAATTGTGTAACCTCCATGCCATCAAGCCACACTTCCCAGCCAAGCCCCCATGCCCCTAAAGTCGGACTCTCCCAATTGTCTTCTACAAATCGTATATCATGCTCATTAAGGTTTATCCCTAACACTTCTAAGCTTTTTAAATAGAGTTCCTGGATATTAGAAGGGCTTGGCTTGATAACCACTTGGAATTGGTAATAACTCCCCAAGCGGTTAGGGTTTTCCCCATAGCGCCCATCAGTAGGCCTTCTAGAGGGCGCGACATACGCCACATTCCACGGCTTTTTATCCAAACTCCTTAAAAGCGTGGCCGGATGGAATGTCCCAGCTCCTGCAGGAATATCATAAGGCTGGATCACCAAACAGCCTTGATCTTTCCAATACTCTTGTAATTTTAATAATAAACTTGAAAAATCTTGCATGCTCTCTTTCCTTTTAAGCGCGTCTGATCAAATCGTTCATGCTCTCTAGCACACTCTTACCCTTTAAAAGCAAGGCTAATTCGCTCGCAATGGGCGTATAAATGCCGTATTTTCTAGCGATTTCCACGATGGCGTTGGTCGTTTTCACCCCTTCAGCCACTTCGCCCAATTCTTCTAAAACCACCTCTAAAGGCTTGTTTTGGGCTAGCCCCAAACCCACACGATAATTCCTAGATAAAATAGAATTAGCGGTTAAAAACAAATCCCCAGCCCCAGAAAGCCCTAAAAAAGTCTCTGTCTTGCCCCCAAAGAACGCCCCAAAGCGTTGCATTTCCACTAAACCCCTAGATAATAAACTCGCTTTAGCGCTATTGCCTAATTTCAAGCCATCACAAACCCCCCCCGCAATGGCTATCACGTTTTTATACGCCCCGGCGATTTCACCCCCTATGATGTCTTGTTGGGCGTAGGCTCTGATAAAAGAGGGGGTTTTATTGGCAAATTCTAGCGCTAAAGCCTGATTATTAGAATGAATGACTAGCGCGCAAGGCAGGCCCTGAATGATTTCAGCCGCAAAACTCGGGCCGGCTAAAAAACACAAAGAATTAGGATCGATAAAATCCTTTGCGATCTCGCTCACAAACGCCTTGTTTAAAACCTCTATCCCTTTAGAGGCGATTAAAACCTTAGCGTTTTTGGGTAAAGAAGCGTTTTGAAACCATTCCCTTAAATGCTGCACGCTAATAGCGATCACATAGAGCGCGGCTTTTAAGCCTCTTTGTAAATCCACTTGCTCTATGGGGGCAGAACCTTTAGAAATCAAAGCGTCATTGAGCTTTTTTAGCGGCTCGTTTAGATCGCGCCTTGAAATGATTTTCACTTCATTCTTTTCTCCAAAAGCAAAGGCTAAAGCCCTCCCCCACGCCCCGCCACCAAATACTGCAATTTCCATTAAATTCCTAATCTCATTGATTGTAAAACTCACCATTTTACAATAATAAGTTTAAAATAGCCCTTACATTCAAAACGCGGTCTTTGATTAAAAATAGGGTAGTTTAAAAAATTTTTTAAATTTTAGAAAATGGGATTTTGGTTACTTTACTTTAAACTCATTCTCTTAAGGGGATAGAGAGCATTTTGAAACTATTCCCCCCTACAACTAAAAACCCTTTCACGCTCTGATCCAAATCACCGCCGTTTTGTTATCCTCCACTCCCGCAAATCGTTTTGAAGCTCCTCATCGTTTAAAGACTCTTGATAAATTTTCTCATTTGTTTCTTTGTATCCTTTAAGTATCGATAAATTTTTTAAAGAATAGTCTAATTGGAGCAGTTTATTATGGCGAACTATTCTTTCTGAATAATCTTGGATTTTTTCTTGGCTTAGACTATAGTCGTTTTGTATAGAAAACTCTTGAAAATCTCTGAATAATAATATCATTTCTTTGATTTTTTCAAACTCCCTTTCGTTTAAATCCTTCCACTCCCGCAGATTGTTTTGAAACTCCTCATCGTTTAATTCAGATTGATAAACTTCATTATTTCTTTCTTTATATCCTTTAAGTATTGACAAATTTGCTAAAGAATAGTCTAGTTGGAGCAATTCATTATGATAATCCACATTTTCTCTGTGTTGTTTGGTTTTTCTTTTGCTCAAATCATACCAATCCAAGTAAAACAAACTGAGATCCCTAAAATACAGCACCATTTTTTTGATTTCTTCAAACTCTCTGTAGTTTGTTTCTTCCGGTGTGTTTCTTAACTGCCTCCATCGTTGAAGTCTTTCTTGAAAATCACTATCATTTAACCAATTCTCTTGATAATCTCTCTCATTTGCTTCTTTAAAGCCCTTAAGTCTTATCAAATTCCCCAAAGAAAATTCCAATTCGAGCAGTTCATTGTAATATTCTATTTGCTCTCTGTATTCTCGGATTTATTCTTGGCTCAAATCCCAAGAGTCTATACCATACATGTTGCGATTCCTAAAATACAACACCATTTTTTTGATCTCTTCAAACTCTCGGCGGTAAAATTCTTCATTTGTTGCTCTGTATTCCCTGAGCCTTTGCAGATTTTCCAAAGAGTAGTCTAGTTTGCGCATTTTGTTATGTTCATCTATATTCTCTTCGATCTCTTCTTGGCTGTAATCGTAGCAGTCTATCCTATATATCTCTAAATCTCTGAAGAATAGTGCCATTTTTTTGATTTCTTCAAACTCCCGGTAGTTTTCTTCATCGTCCTCTTCGTCGTCGTTTTCTTCTTTGTATTTTTCAAAAGTAAAAGCACTCACACGATCAAAAACCTTATCAATGCTTTCTTTAAACAAGTAGATCACTTGGTTTAGTTGCGCTAAATTCTCTCTTTTAGATTCTTCTTTTTCAGAAAATTCTTTTTTGAGCGATTCCATTTTATTAAATAAATATTGTTGTTCTAGATCGCTTAAAGCGTTGATCTTATTTTCTAAGATTTGTTTTTGATTTTCTAAATCGTTTAGGTGTTTTTCTTTTTCCTTTTGAGCGAGCGCGATTTCTTGTTTTTTATGCGTGATTTCTAATTCGCACCGATCTTTTAAACCTTTTAGGGAATTTTCCAAGCATTCATTAAACAAGCCCGGTAAAACTTTTTTAAGCTTGTATTGAACCTCTGGTATCACTTTGACTTCAATCAGATTTTCTAATTTTGCCCGCTCTTTTTCCTCGTTTCTAAAGAATGAAGCGATGATATTAGGCAATAAAGTCAATAAATCTTTTAAAAGAGGTTTTAACCCTTGCAAGATCAGCGCGAAGGGTCTTGTAACCGGATTCTTGGCTAAAATCACGCTTAAGGCGTTGATCCCTAGTTCAAGGCCATGCTCTAAATTCACAGACAAATCGCTAGAAAGCTGCGTGTTGTTCAAGCTTTCAAATTCCGCGCAAAAATCTTTTGAAAAAGAAAGGTTGATCTTTTCAATCTCTAATTTAGCGTTTTTGATCAAGCTTTGTTGCATGATGCTCTCTATTTCGCTATTGAACTCGTTAGGCTTGTTGATTAAAGAGGCTAAATAGGATTTTTGCTCCCTGACCTCTTCTACTACTTTTTTAACCACCGATCCCACAGCCACGCTAGAATATTCTTCTTCTAAATTAGCCCTTAATTTTTCATAGGTTTTTTCAATGTCTTTAACGCTCAAATCCAAAGCTTGTATTTCTTCTAAAGCCTTTTCTTTAGAATAATCAAAGCTTTTAATCACGCTTTTTAGGCTGTTTTGTAACTGGGAATTTAAAAACTTCAATCGTTCCAAATACAAAGCGCTAAAAAGCTTTTCAGCGTCTATTTTATCCGCTACCTCTAAAAGAGCGTTATTGTCTTTATCAGAGCGGATAAGATGCGTTGTCAAATCAAGGTGATCCTGAAGTTGCTCTTCAATATAATGAGAAATCTCTTCCACTTGCGAAGGCGTCCTTAAATTCGTTTTACTCAAAATAAAGCTAAGGCCTTTGTCAAACTCTAAAAGGTTTTTCAATTCCCTAACCATGCGTTTAGTAAGGTTACCCTCTTCTACGCTTGTGAGAATGACAAAATGCACGCCTCTTTATAAATATTCCAAAATGGCATGGGTGTGGCTTGAAATAGGGCTATCAAAACTTGGCATATCCACAAACACTAAAGGAGCGCTGTTTTTTAAAGCTTCATTATTAAAATAAACCTTAAGGTAGGAATACTTCGCCGCATTCTCTTTAATCACCTCAAAACTTCGCTCATTCAGTTCAAAACTTTCCGCTTTTTCATCATTGTTTGAAAAAGCTTCTATGCGTTCATTAGCGCTATAGTGCAACTCAGTGGCTAAAGAAGTCTCTGGCGTGATACCGGTAGGCAAAACGCTCTTTTCTAAAAAGCGGTTTAATAGCGTGCTTTTCCCTGCGCTAAAATTCCCCACAACGGGTATCACTAGCTGTTGTTTTTGAATGCTTGCTAAAAGCGTGGAGCATTCTGTTTTATCGATCTCCACTTCTTTTAAAACTTCTAGAACCTGTTCTAAAAACTCCACAAAATTTGTCTGTGTGCGTAAAATCATTACCAATCCTTTATTAAAAATTAAAATCTAAACAAGACGCAAAAATCCCTAAAATATGGATAGGGTTTATATGGGTATGGGTTTATATGGGGGTGAAAAGATAAAGCGACTGACTAGAGAGAGAGAGAGAGAAAGCGAATTTTTAAGAATAACAACCATTACAAAACTCCTAGCACCATTTAATGGTGGGTATTATACTTGATTTCATAAAACAATCTTGATAGCCGGCATTAAATCGTTGTTTTCTTCTATTTTTAACATTCTCACATCTTTAACACAAACCGCAAAACTTGGTATCTGCTTGGCTAAAATTTGCACCGTGGCGACGCAAGTAACAGCGTTGATGGTCTCATCGCCAAAATACACGCTACCTTGTTGCCATTTAAAGCCATGTTGTTCCATGAATTTACGAATATCCGAATAAACTTTTGAGAGATTCACTGCGTTTTCATTCAGGCAATTGGTGTCAAGATCAAAGGTTACGGCATACATCTTCACTCCTTTATTGGTTTGTGTTATAACATGTTTTTACTTAGAATTTCGTTTGATAAGCGCATGCATTCTATAACCCATGCGTTTGAGAATAAAACAATTTCATGTCTTTAGAAGCGAACTGATTTTTTAGCGCTTTGGCTAGAGATAAAGCGATCTCATCGCTTAAAAAAAGCTTGAATTTAGCGTAGTCTTTGCGCCCACTCACCTGCTCTTTTTGGCTTAAAAGCAATGAAGAAGCGGCGTATTTATAGCATTCCACATAAAAAAAATCATCAAAGCCTTTTTCAAATAAATAATCTATTAAAGCGTCTTTCAAGCAAATATCAATATAAATTTCTAAAGCCAGCATGCGAAATCCTTCAATTCAAACGATTTTAATCTTTTTAGCGATGAGCATGAACATGGGCGGCAGTAAGAGTAAGGTTAGAGCGCTTGAGGTAACTAAGCCTCCAAGTACCACGATCGCTAAAGGTTTTTGGACTTCGGATCCCACGCTATGAGAAAATAATAAAGGTATCAAACCCAAACCGGCAATGCAAGCGGTCATTAAAACCGGCCTCAAACGCCTTTTAGCGCCCAATAAAACGCATTCTTCCACGCTTTTCCCTTGTAAGAGAAGCTCTTTAAAATAGCCTATCATCACCACGCCATTTAAAACCGCAATCCCAAAAAGAGCGATAAAGCCCACGCTCGCTGGCACTGAAATATACTCCCCTACCGCAAACAACGCAATAAGCCCTCCGGTAACCGCAAAAGGGATATTCAAAAGGATGAGCAAGGCTAAAGGAATGCTTTTAAAAGTGAAGAAAAGAATGAAAAAAATCGCTAAGATGCTTAAAGGGATAACGGTAGAAAGCCTTTTATTGGCCCGTTGCTGGTTTTCAAACTGCCCCCCATAAGTGATATAGTAGCTAGGGGGGAGTTTGACGTTTTGAGCGATGACTTTTTTAGCCTCTTCTACAAAAGAATTCAAATCGCGCCCCACCACATTACTGCGAACCACGCTCATGCGCCTTGAATTTTCACGCACGATAGAAACAGGGCCATCCACTTCTTCAATCTTAGCGATAGAAGTGATAGGCACTAAAACGCCATATTTTGAAGTCAAGGCCAAGCTTTTAATCTTTGTGATAGAGCTTGCAAAATCGCTCTCTTGGCGGATCATCACCGGCGTGCGTGAAATCCCTGTAGGGATCACATCCACGATCAAGCCCTCTAAAGCGGATTTTAAAAACTTGGAAAATTCATCGCTAGTGATCCCCACATCCGCCATCGATTCTTTATTAGGGGTTACATACAAATAATTCACACCCTCATTAAGCGTGGTTAAAACTTCACTAGAGCCTTTAATCCCTTTTAAGACTTGCGCGATTTGAAAACTCAACTCGTTTAAGGCGCTAATATCATCTCCAAAAATCTTAACCGCTAAATCCCCCCTAACCCCTGTAAGCATTTCAGAAATCCTCATTTCAATGGGTTGGGTGAAAGAAAAGTTAATCCCCTTAAAGTCTTTTAAAGAATCCATGATTTTTTCTAACAATTCGTCTTTATTTTTCACGCTCCATTCTTTTTTAGGGATAAAAGAAATAAAAGTATCGGTTTGATTCAATCCCCCCAAATCCAACCCCAATTCATCGCTCCCTGTGCGTGCGACAATGCTTTTAACTTCCTTGACATGCTTTTTAATCGCGCTTTCAATGTTTAACATGAGATCTTTAGATTGATCTAAAGAAATAGAAGGGGTGGTTTCCACGCTCAAAACCACATCGCCCTCATCTAAAGCGGGCATGAAATTCTTCCCCACAAAAGGGAATAAAGAAAGGCTTGCGATTAAAAAAACAAACGCTCCTAAAATCACTTTTTTAGGGTTATGCACAAAAAATTCCAATAAAGGGGCGTAGATTCTGTTTAAAAACCTCGTTAAAAAGGTTTCGCTATGGGGCGTGGCTTTTAAGACAAGAGAGCTCACTACAGGAATGATAGTGATGGATAAAACTAAAGTGCCTAAAAGCGCATACACAATGCTTTGCGCTAAAGGCCTAAACATCTTGCCTTCTAACCCCTGTAAGGTTAGAATCGGCACAAAAAACACAATAATAATCACCACCCCGCTCACCACTGAAACGGCGATTTCTTTACAAGAACGATAGATTGCATGGAGTTTAGTGGTTTTAGTGTTAGCGCTCAATTTTTCAAAAGCGTTTTCCACCACCACCACGGCTGAATCAATGAGCATGCCTATGGCGATAATCAACCCCCCCAAACTCATCAAGTTTAAAGTCAAATTATTGAGCTTGATAAAAATAAACGCTACGGACAAGCTTAAAGGTAAAATCACCCCCACAGCCACGCTCGCTCTCAAATTCCCTAAGAATAAAAAGAGCGTGATGATGATTAAAACAACGGCTTCAATGAGGGTTTTAGAAACGGTGGCAATGGCTTTTTGCGTAAATTCTGAGCGATCATAAAAAACATTAATGGACACGCCATTCGGTAAAAAGGGTTTTAATTCTTCTAGTTTTTGATACACTTGAGTGATGATTTCTTTGGTGTTAGCGTCTTTTAAAGAAAGCACCAAGCCCTCTGTGGTCTCACCCACGCCATCTTTAGTAACAAACCCTAATCGGGTGCGAGACTGGCTGATGACTTTCGCAAAATCCTTAATGTGCAAATGCCCTAAATTCGTGGAAACGGTGATTTTGCCAATGTCTTCTAAACTCAAAGAAGCGGTTTGGATTTTGACTAAAAAAGTCTCGCCATCTCTATCCACACGCCCCGCTCCGCTGTTTCTTAAATTCACTCTCACAGCCGATTCTAAATCAGAAATACTCACCCCAAGCCTTGCCATGTCGTTAAAATCCGGCACGATCACAAACGCCCTGCTAAAGCCTCCAATGGAATTGACATCCGCCACGCCGCTAATCATTCTCAATTGCGGGCGGATCACAAAGTCTAAAAGCTGTCGTTTTTCTATTTCGGTGATATTGCCATCAATGGTGAACATAAAGATGTCCGATAAGGGCGTAACAATGGGCGCCATGCCCCCTTCAACCCCCACGGGTAGATCTTTCATCACGCTGCTCAAGCGTTCATTGACAATATTCCTCGCTAAATAAATATCCACGCTGTCATCATAATCTATCGTAATGTCTGAAATAGAATATTTTGAAACACTTCTTAAAGATTTTTGCCCTTTCAAGCCTAAAAGCTCCAATTCTAAAGGGCGCACGATGTTGTTTTCCATTTCTTCAGGGCTAGAGCCGGGGAGTTTTAAAATGATTTTAACTTGAGTGGGCGAAATATCCGGGAAAGCGTCCACTGGAGTGTGGATAAAACTATAAGTCCCAAAAAACAAAATAAGAATCGCGCCAACAATCACGATCACTCTTTGGCGTAAGGAAAATTCAATGATGGAAGCGAGCATCATTCTTCCCCTAAATTGTTGATCATGCCTTTTAACCCTATCAATGACCCCACTGCCACGCTGTCATTAGGGTGTAAATTTTGAGCGTTCACGATAAAAATCTTGCTGCGCTCTTCTAAAACTTGAACCACTACAGGCTTAAAACCTTTAGGCGTCCTCACAAACACCAGGTAATCCTTTCCGTTTCTAATCAAAGCGTTTGAAGGGATTAAAACCGAGTCTTTAGGTTGAGAGCCTTGAATATACATTTCTACCATTTCCCCCACATGGTAATTGCCCTCATCTAATAAAGCGGTGGCTAAAATCGTGTTAGATCCTTTATCTAAAACCACCGAAACGCTTTGGATTTTCCCGATTTTTTCCCCCTCTTCATTATAGACCGGCGAATCTCTTTTAATGGTTTTAGAAACGCCTACAGGCAATTTGATTTGAGCGATCAGATCGTCGCTTTTTGAAATACGCACGTAGCTAGTGAAAGCTAAAATCTTCTCGCCCACATTTTTAGGCGCTAACGCTAAAAGACCGCTGTCTCTAGCCACAATCCTAAAACCATACTGCCCTTTAGGGTTTTTGGGATCCACGCCAAAGCTTTTAAAAGTGGATTCTAGTTGATTGACTTTTAAGCCCATTTCTTCGCTGGCTAGAAAGCTCGTTTGATACTCTCTTTTAGGAATGACACCGGCCCTATAAAGCTCTAAATCTTTTTTAGTAATATCTTTAGCGATTTTTAATTTATTTTGGTTGTTTTGCAATTCAAAATACAGATTGCTCAAATCAATGGAGCTCACTTCACAGATCGCATCTCCAGCCTTCACCTGCTCGCCCTCTCTTTTATAAACCGCAACCACAGACGCATCAAAACTCAAGCTCTGCACCACAGAGCTTTTACTATCAAAATCAATATAAGCGTTAAAAGGAAGCCCTTTACTGAAAATCTCTTTATCTAATTTAACCACCTTTAACCCCATGGGTTGCAAGTTTTTTTCTTCTAAAATAATTTCTGGATACTCTTTGGCTTTTAAAGAAACACCCATTAAAAAAACGCCCAAAACGCCCATTAACATAAGCCACCATAACGCCCGCTTCAATGCAATTCTCCTAATCTGGTCAAGCTCTCCCCTAAAGTCTCTTCTAAAAGCGCGCTAATATCAATGTATTCAATCTTCGCTTCCGCTAGAGTGATGAGGGCGTCCATGTAAGAATTTTGATAAATCAAGTATTCAAAAAGCCCGATTTTTTGGGCTTCATAAGCGATGCGCCCCATTTCCATCAAACGCTTCTTATTGGCAATGGCTTCTTTTTGGGTTTCAATGTATGCTTCTTTGGTTTTGAGCTGGTTTAAGTAGGAGTTGGCGTTGATTCTAATGTTTCGTTTCATCACTTCATTTTGCGCGAGCGTCCCGCTTTGCAAATCCAAAAATTTACGCTTTTGATAGATATTTTTAGGCGTTACCGGTAAAGGGATATGCACTTCTATAGAAAGATTAGTTGAAGAGTTATAGCTTTCAGAGCCAATCCCAAATTCAAATGCATTAAACACGTCTCTATTAGCCAATTTCGCATTCACCTGATAATCTTTAGCCGTCAAATCCAAAATATCCACATACAACGAGCGATCCAGTTTGAATTTCAAGGCTTCAGGCTCTAATCGCACATATTCAAAATCCAAACCGATCACCTTGACATCATGCAAATGGTCTAAATAAGTGTCAAAATGCGCCCCCTCTTTGACCGGCTCCACAATAGCGAGCATCGTGTCTAGCATTTTTTCTAAATCTATGAGTTTGGTTTCCACATTGGTTTTAGCGAGTTTGGATTCCAAATAAGAGTTATTAAAGTTGATGTAATCCTTTTCGCTCATGCTACCGGCTTTGACTTTTTCTTTAGCGATTTTGAGCTGCGAATAAAAGTTCGCTTCTCGTTGCGCATACACCTGATACTTTTCCTTAGTCATCACATAAGTCAAATACAAGCGTTTAGCGCCAATAAAAGCGAGATTTTTATTCAATTGATAGCTTTTATCGTATTGAATGGTTTTGATAGAAAGGCTTTTAGATAAAAGCGAGCTCACCCATGGGAGCTTGGGCCTTACCATTAAAAGGGTTCTGGGCTGCGCTTCTACAATGCCTTGGAAGTTTTTCACCATAGAAGTTTCATTATAAATATAGGGGAAATCCCAAGCGTTCACGGAGCGTTGCTCATTCAAACGGCTTTTAAAATCGGCTTTTTTGCCGATCAACTCCATAGAGTTGGTTTCTACTTCTTTAAAAAACTCCTGTAGGGTAAAGATTTTCGCATCAAGCATGCCCACACCGCTCATTAAAAAAGTTACCCCCAAACAAAAACGCCGGACTTTGCGTTTGACAGCATTAAATCGCAATTTCTTTAATATCCCCAATCTCTAAGAAACTTTGATACACGCCCCATAAGAAATTTTTACGATTTTTTTGGATTTCTATATCTTTATCCATGACTAGCACGCTTTTAAAATATTCTTCTAAAGGCGCATGCAAACTGAAATAAGCCTCTATTTTGCTATCCAAACTCTCAAAAGCGCTTGTTTTGATCGCATTGAACGCTTCAAAAAGGGCATGCTCTTGCGATTCTTTGAAAAGACTCGTGGAAAACCCGCTTGATTCGTTAGGGTTTCTGTCTTTATTGATATTGGCTAAGCGTTTGAAAGCGCTAAAAAGCAACTCTTTTTTTTGAGCGTTCTTAGGATCGTCTAAAAAGCGTTTTAAGGCCTTGACTTTTTGAATGATTTTAACGATGTCTCGCTCGTTGGTGTTTAACACGCTCCTTATAATAGAGGGGTTACAATCTATTAAATTATTAAAGCGCTCCAATAAAAACTTTTCTAAAACCTCTAAATCAAAGCTTTGATAAACGCCCACTTTTTGAAAAAGGCTTTTTAAATCCGCTTTCAAATCAAATTCCAACCCATAATGCGCGATGATTTTCAATAGCCCAAAACTCAAGCGCCTTAAAGCAAAAGGATCTTTAGATCCGCTAGGGATTTTACCCACGCTAAAAAGAGAAAACAGGCTGTCTAATTTCAAGCTCAAAGCCACGATTGAACTAAAAACACTAGAGGGCAAGGGGGCGTTTTCGCTTGCGGGCAAATACTGCTCTTTCACACTCAAGGCGACTAACTCGTTTTCGTTTTGTTTTAAAGCGTAGTAATAGCCCATAATCCCTTGAAGTTCGCTAAATTCATACACCACTTCACTGAGTAAATCCGCCTTAGCGATTTTAACGGCTCGGCCAATCAATTCAAGGGCTTTTTCTAAAGGCATGTTTAAAGATGGAGCGTATTTTTGCGTCAAGTATTGGGCGATGATCGCTTCGCGCTCCATTTTATCCTTTAAAGTCCCTAAACCTTGCACAAAAACCACGCTCTCTAAAGGGGCGTTATCTAAAGGCTTTTTGAGATCGTTTTCATAAAAGAAAACCGCATCGCTCAAACGGGCTTTTAAAACCTTTTGATTGCCTAAAATGATTTTTTGCTTGTCTTTATTGATAGCGTTACTCACCACAATAAAGCCGTTGTGCAATGTTGGGCTTTCTTCTTGGCTTTTTTGACTAAAGGTTGCAAAATAGCGCTGGTTTTCTTTCATGGAAGTGGTGATGATTTCACTAGGTAATTTTAAAAACGCCTTGTCAAACTCCCCTAAAAGCGCGCTAGGGTATTCCGTGATCGCTACAACCTCATCTAATAGATCCCTGTCTATTTCTATGCTAATGTGATGCTTTGTTTCTAACTCTTTAATTTCTTGCAAGATTTTAGCTTCGCGCTTTTTAGGGTCTAAAATGACATGGTTTTTTTCTAAAACTTCAAAATACGCTTTAGGGCTATCCACTTCAATAAAATCAAAACCCTCTTGTCGGTGCGCTTTGGTGGCTTGCTTGGTTTTAAAACCATACTCTTTAACTTCAATATCGTTAAAATTTTCCCCATTAAACAACACGCAAATATTATGAATGGGTCTGATAAAGCTTTTTTCCACATTGCCCCAACGCATAGACTTCCCGAAATTCAAACCCTCTAAAAACTCTAACACAATGGGCATGATTAAGTCTTTTGTAGGCTCTTTTTCATGGATTTTAGCATGATAAAGCACCTCTTTATTGTTTTTAAACGCTGTTTGGAAATGCTTGGGATCCTTTAGTCCTAATTTTTGATAAAACCCTAAACCTAACGCGTTCAACCCTTGCGTTTTATCTTGATGGTTGCATGCGATTTTAACGGGAGGACCAAAAAATTCCTCTTTAGTTTCTTGGGTTAAAAGAGGAAAGTCTTTGATAAACAAACACAAACGCCTGGGGGTGTAAAAAATCTCTATATTTCCCACTTCTAAAGCGCGTTTTTGAAAAAGAGCATGGAGTTTTTTAGGCATTTCTTTATATTCATTCAATAACGCTTGCGCGGGCAATTCTTCAACTAAAACTTCTACTAACAATTCATCTGAATGCAAAATCTCAATTCTCCCTAAAAAACAAAATCACTCTTAAGAATAAGCTAAATCATGCTAGAATTATACTTGAATTTATTCCTAGTTTAATTTATTTCTTAATACAAAAGGTGAGCGTTTTGAAACATTTAGCCCCACTCATTCATATCCCTTTTAAAGCCTTATGGCTAGGCGCAGCCTTAAGCGCATTCTTAAGTTTGAATTTGAACGCTGAAGAAAGCCCTACTAAAACAGAGCCTAAGCCCGCTAAAGGGGTTAAAAACAAGCCCAAATCGCCTGTTACTAATGTCATGATGACCAATTGCGATAATCTTAAAGACTTTAACGCTAAGCAAAAAGAAGTTTTAAAAGCCGCTTATCAATTCGGATCTAAAGAAAATTTAGGCTATGAAATGGCGGGCATTGCGTGGAAAGAATCATGCGCAGGGACTTATAAAATCAATTTTTCGGATCCGAGTGCGGGCATTTACCATGCGTATATCCCTAGCGTTTTAAAAAGCTATGGGCATAATAACAGCCCCTTTTTGCGTAACGTGATGGGGGAATTGCTCATTAAAGACGATGCGTTTGCTTCTGAAGTGGCTCTAAAAGAGTTGCTCTATTGGAAAACGCGCTACCATGACAATCTAAAAGACATGATCAAGTCTTACAATAAGGGCAGTCGTTGGGAAAAAAGCGAGAAAGCTAACGCTGATGCTGAGAAATATTATGAAGAGATACAAGATAAAATCAGGCGTTTGAAAGAATCTAAAATCTTTGACTCGCAGTCTAGTAATGACCAAGAATTGCAAAAAAGCGCTAATAGCAATTTGGATTTAGACCCTATCGGCAACGCCATGCCCCAAACTTTAGCCACCAAAGAAACTCAAATAGGGGAAGCTCAAACGCAAAAATCCCAAGAAATGAAAGAGGCAGCTAGCGAGCGAGCCATTAAGAAGCCGCTAGAAAAAGAAAAAGATAAACCCATGTATTTCGCTCAAATCAATAGCGCTGATTTCGTGCCCGCTAAAAAAAGCCCAAAAAAACCGGCTAAAGCGAGTCCAAAACGCTCCTCTAAAAATAATATCAGCTTTAAAAACAACACCAAAACCGCTTCCAAAAGTAAAGAAGTGTGCAAAAATTGCTCTCCAGGGCAAAGGAACGCGATTTTAGCTAACCATATCACCCTCATGCAAGAGCTTTAAAAAGTCCTAAAAATGGCGCAAAAAACTCTTTTGATTATCACTGATGGCATTGGGTATCGTAAAGATAGCGATCATAACGCATTCTTTCATGCTAAAAAACCCACTTATGACTTGATGTTTAAAACCTTGCCTTATAGCCTGATTGATACGCATGGCTTGAGCGTTGGCTTACCTGAAGGGCAAATGGGGAATTCTGAAGTGGGGCATATGTGCATTGGGGCTGGTAGGGTGCTGTATCAGGATTTAGTCAAAATTTCTTTAAGCCTTCAAAACGATGAATTAAAAAACAACCCCGCTTTTTTAAACACGATCCAAAAAAATAAGGTCGTGCATCTTATGGGTTTAATGAGTGATGGAGGCGTGCATTCACACATTGAGCATTTTATCGCTCTGGCTTTAGCGTGTGAAAAATCCCATAAAAAAGTCTTTCTGCATTTAATCACCGATGGGCGCGATGTGGCTCCTAAAAGCGCTTTAACTTATTTAAAACAAATGCAAAATATCTGCAATGAAAACATTCAAATCGCTACCATAAGCGGTCGTTTTTATGCGATGGATAGGGATAATCGCTTTGAAAGGATAGAGCTTGCGTATAACAGCCTAATGGGGCTTAATCACACGCCTTTAAGCCCTAGCGAATATGTCCAAAGCCAGTATGATAAAAACATTACCGATGAATTTATCATGCCCGCTTGTTTTGAAAATTATTGCGGCATGCAAGATGATGAAAGCTTTATTTTTATCAATTTCAGGAATGATAGGGCTAGAGAAATCGTGAGCGCTTTAGGTCAAAAGGAATTTAGCGGCTTTAAGCGTCAAGCTTTTAAAAAACTCCATATCGCTACCATGACCCCTTATGACAACACTTTCCCCTACCCTGTTTTATTCCCTAAAGAAAGCGTTCAAAACACGCTCGCTGAAGTGGTGTCTCAACACAACCTGACCCAAAGCCATATCGCTGAGACTGAAAAATACGCGCATGTAACCTTTTTCATCAATGGCGGAGTGGAGACGCCTTTTAAAAATGAAAACCGAGTGCTTATCCAAAGCCCTAAAGTTACCACTTATGATTTAAAGCCTGAAATGAGCGCTAAAGAAGTAACCCTTGCGGTGTTAGAGCAAATGAAACTAGGCACGGATTTGATCATTGTGAATTTTGCCAATGGCGATATGGTGGGGCATACAGGGAATTTTGAAGCGAGTATTAAAGCGGTAGAAGCAGTGGATGCATGCTTAGGCGAAATCCTTTCACTGGCTAAAAAATTGGATTACGCCATGCTTTTAACAAGTGATCATGGGAATTGCGAACGCATGAAAGATGAAAACCAAAACCCCTTAACCAACCACACCGCCGGGAGCGTGTATTGCTTTGTTTTAGGGGATGGAGTCAAATCCATAAAAAACGGAGCCTTGAACAATATCGCTAGTAGCGTGTTAAAACTCATGGGCCTTAAAGCCCCAGCAACGATGGACGAACCCCTATTTTAAACTAAAGGAAAAGAATGCAAATTGATGACACATTATTACAACGCTTGGAAAAATTGAGCATGTTAGAGATTAAAGACGAGCATAAAGAGAGCGTTAAAGGCCATTTAGCGGAGATTTTAGGCTTTGTAGAAAACATCTTCGCTTTAGAAACTCATGATTTAAAAACAGATACAGAGCTATGCACCCCTTTAAGAGAAGACGAGCCTAAAAGCCAACCCCACATCGCCAAAGAGATTTTAAGCCACAACAAACACAGCCAGGATCATTATTTCGTTGTGCCCAAAATCATTGAATAGGTTTTATTGAATAGGTTTTATATCAAGTTAAAACTTGATTTTAAAATCAAATAGACAGAAAAAGCTATCGCTTGATTAAAATCAAGCTTTTTTACATTTTATTTTTAAAAGCGCTTTCAGCTTTTTTTAACTCATCAAGAATTTCCACTAGCCCCGCAACCGCCTTTGTGATTTCTTCATGCGTGATAATATAAGGAGGCATGAGGTAGATCGTGTTGTTTAAGGGGCGCAACAACAAACCTTTAGTTAGAGCTTTTTTAAAAACCGCCAAACTCAAACGCTCTTTGGTTTGAATAAAGACTTCAAAGGCAAAGACCATGCCCAAATGCCTTAAATCAGACACCACTTGCTGCTCTATCAAGGGTTTTAATGCGTTTTGGAGCGCGCTAAAAATAAACCCGCTTAAAGCCTTGTTTTTTTCAATAACATTTTCTTTTTCAAAAATATCCAGCGTGGCGTTCGCGCATGCGCATGCTAGGGCGTTTCCTGTGTAGCTGTGCGAATGCAAAAACGCTTTATTTTCTTCATAGGGAGCGTAAAATTGGTTATAAATTTCATTGCGGGTTAATAGCGCGCTTAAAGGCAAATACCCCCCGCTAATCCCCTTAGACAAGCATAAAAAATCAGGCTCAATCCCGCATTGTTCATAAGCAAACATGCTCCCTGTGCGCCCAAACCCGGTAGCGATTTCATCAAAAATAATGTGGATGTCTTTTTGCTTGCATAATAAAACGGCTTGTTTTAAATACTTCGCGCTATAAATATGCATATTCCCTGCGCATTGCAAAAGCGGCTCTGCAATGAAGGCGCAAATTTCTTCACCATGCTTATCTAACAAACGCTTTAAAGCGTTCAAACTATTTTCTATTTCATTATCGTTTTTAGGCACGGGTGTGGTGAGATTCTTGAGCAATAAGGGGGTGTAAGTGTCTTTATAAAGTTTCACATCGCCCACGCTTAACGCTCCCAAAGTCTCGCCATGATAGGAATTAGAAAGCGATAAAAAAAGCTTTTTAGGGTGCGTTTGATCTTTTAAAAAATGGGCGTGATAGCTCATTTTCAAAGCGATTTCAATACAAGATGAGCCGTTATCCGCATAAAAGCATTTATCCATATGAGTGAGCTGGCAGAGCCTTTGAGAGAGCGTGATGATGGGCTTATGGCTAAAAGAAGCCAAAAGGACATGCTCTAGATTATCAATTTGATTTTTAAGCTGCTGGCTGATGTAGGCGTTATTATGCCCAAAAAGATTCACCCACCATGAGCTGATCAAATCCATATAAGCGTTATCATTAAAATCATAGAGATAAATCCCTTGAGCCTTTTTAATGGGGATAATGGGGAAATTTTGATGCTCTTGCATTTGCGAACAAGGGTGCCAAAGATACTCCAAATCCAAAGCGGCTAAATTTTCTTGAAAATTCATGTTAAAAACTCTCTATAATAAGGATAATTTTAATAACCTTTGGTTAAGATAAGGTTATTTGATTTTACTATAAGGTTGTTTAAACTTGAATTTCACATTTTTGATTTTTAAAAGGGATTAGAGTTCTTATGATTGAATGGATGCAAAATCATAGAAAGTATTTAGTGGTTACAATATGGATAAGCACGATCGCTTTTATTGCCGCTGGGATGATAGGCTGGGGGCAATACAGCTTTTCTTTAGATAGCGATAGCGCTGCCAAAGTGGGACAGATTAAGATTTCTCAAGAAGAATTAGCCCAAGAATACCGCCGCCTTAAAGACGCATATGCTGAGTCTATCCCTGATTTTAAAGAACTCACTGAAGATCAAATCAAAGCCATGCATTTGGAAAAAAGCGCTCTAGATTCGCTCATCAATCAAGCTTTATTGAGAAATCTCGCTTTAGATTTAGGGCTTGGCGCTACAAAGCAAGAAGTGGCGAAAGAGATCAGAAAAACGAGCGTTTTTCAAAAAGATGGCGTTTTTGATGAAGAATTGTATAAGAATATCTTAAAACAAAGCCATTACCGCCCCAAGCATTTTGAAGAAAGCGTTGAAAGGCTTTTAATCCTTCAAAAAATCAGCGCTCTATTCCCCAAAACCACCACTCCTTTGGAGCAATCCAGTTTATCGCTTTGGGCAAAATTGCAAGACAGATTAGACATTCTTATCCTAAACCCTAATGATGTTAAAATCTCTCTCAATGAAGAAGAGATGAAAAAATATTACGAGTCTCACAAAAAGGATTTTAAAAAGCCCACAAGCTTTAAAACACGCTCTTTATATTTTGACGCTAGTTTAGAAAAAACTGATTTGAAAGAGTTGGAGGAATATTACCATAAAAACAAGGTGTCTTATTTGGATAAAGAGGGGAAATTGCGGGATTTTAAAAGCGTTCAAGAGCAAGTCAAGCATGATTTAAGCATGCAAAAAGCGAATGAGAAAGCCTTAAGGAGTTATGTCGCTCTAAAAAAAGCGAACGCGCAAAACTACACCACACAAGATTTTGAAGAAAACAACTCCCCTTATACTGCTGAAATCACGCAAAAACTCACCGCTCTCAAACCCCTTGAAATCCTAAAACCAGAGCCTTTTAAAGATGGTTTTATTGTGGTGCAGCTCATCTCTCAAATTAAAGACGAATTGCAGAATTTTGATGAAGCCAAAAGCGCTCTTAAAACCCGCCTAACTCAAGAAAAAACCCTTATGGCATTGCAGGCATTAGCTAAAGAAAAGCTTAAGGATTTTAAAGGCAAAAGCGTGGGCTATGTAAGCCCTAATTTTGGAGGCACTATTAGCGAGCTTAACCAAGAAGAAAGCGCTAA
Source organism: Helicobacter pylori (assembly GCF_001998165.1). Classification (GTDB taxonomy): domain Bacteria; phylum Campylobacterota; class Campylobacteria; order Campylobacterales; family Helicobacteraceae; genus Helicobacter; species Helicobacter pylori_DL. Next base: position 23,918 of record NZ_MTWR01000006.1, read on the forward strand.
GTTTATCAACGCTCTTTTTAACCGCCAGGAAAAAAAGGGGTTTGTAACCATAGGTAATAAAGTGGTGCTCTATCAAATCACAGAACAAAATTTCAACCACTCATTTAGCGCAGAAGAAAGCCAGTATATGCAGCGTTTAGTCAATAACACTAAAACGGATTTTTTTGATAAAGCGTTGATAGAAGAATTGAAAAAACGCTATAAGATAGTCAAATACATTCAATAATGCAAGGGGAAATCATGGAACATAAAGAAATCGTTATAGGGGTTGATATAGGCTCTAGAAAGATTTGCGCCATAGTGGCTGAATTTAAAGACGGGATTTTGCGCATCATTGGCACGGCCCATCAAGACTCTAAAGAAATCAATTCAAAAGCCATTAAAAGAGGGCGTATCAATAGCCTTGCTCACGCTTCTAACGCCATTAAAGAAGTGATTAATAGCGCTAAAAAAATGGCAGGTTTGAACGCTGATGAAGACAGGAATAACCCCATTTCCTCCTTTAGAGAATCGTATTACCCTAAAACTAAGGCGATTGTTTCTTTTTCTGGGGCTTATACTGAAAGCATTAGAGATGTTACCGGTGTAGCTAGCACTAAAGACAATGTGGTTACTATAGATGAAATCAATCGTGCTATCAATAACGCATGCGCTAAAGCAGGCTTGGATAACGATAAACATATTTTGCATGCCCTCCCTTATCGCTTCACTTTAGACAAACAGGAAGTGAACGACCCCTTAGGGATGAGCGGGACTCGCTTAGAAGTCTTTATCCATATTGTCTATACAGAAAAAAACAACATTGAAAATTTAGAAAAAATCATGATTCAATCTGGGGTGGAGATTGAAAACATCGTGATCAATTCTTATGCAGCCTCGATTGCCACCTTGTCTAATGACGAAAGGGAATTGGGCGTGGCTTGCGTGGATATGGGCGGAGAGACATGCAACCTTACGATTTATAGCGGCAATTCCATACGCTATAACAAATACTTACCCGTAGGCTCTCACCATTTAACCACGGATTTATCGCACATGCTCAACACCCCATTCCCTTACGCTGAAGAAGTTAAGATCAAATACGGGGATCTTTCTTTTGAAGGCGGAGAAGAAACGCCCTCTCAAAGCGTCCAAATCCCTACCACCGGCTCTGATGGCCATGAAAGCCATATTGTGCCGCTTAGTGAAATCCAAACTATCATGAGAGAAAGGGCTTTAGAAACTTTTAAAATCATCCACAGAAGCATTCAAGATAGCGGCTTAGAAGAGCATTTGGGCGGAGGCGTTGTGTTAACTGGTGGGATGGCTTTAATGAAAGGGATCAAAGAATTAGCCAGAACCCATTTCACTAATTACCCGGTGCGTTTGGCAGCCCCTGTGGAAAAATACAATATCATGGGCATGTTTGAAGATTTGAAAGATCCTCGCTTTTCAGTCGTGGTTGGCTTGATTTTATACAAAGCAGGGGGGCATACCAATTATGAAAGAGACTCTAAAGGGGTTATCCGCTACCATGAAAGCGATGATTACACAAGAACAGCCCATCAATCAAGCCCTACCCCCCATATCCATTCATCGCCCACAGAAAGGAATTTGAGCGATTTAAAAGCCCCTAACGCCCCTTTAAACACCGCTAAAAACGATGACTTCTTGCCTATAAAACCCACCGAACAAAAAGGTTTTTTTAAAAGTTTCCTTGATAAGATTTCTAAAATCTTTTAAGATACAGCCATTTCTTTATGCGATAAAAGTGCCTTGATAGTTATCAAGAGCCAGAAAACATGGTATAATCCTTTAGCTATTTATCAAAGTTTAAGATTTGCAAAAATCGTATCTCAAGGGGAATGTGGCTATGGTTCATCAATCAGAGATGGAAAATTATAATATTGGTCAAGCGAGCATTGAAGAAGTAAGCGATCCAGCTTATAAAGGGGCTAAGATTGTCGTTATCGGTGTTGGAGGTGGGGGGTCTAACATGATCAAACACCTGGTTGAATACGGCGTGCATCAAGATGTTACCCCCATTGCAACGAACACTGATGGCCAACATCTCAAAAACAATCCCGCTCCGGTTAAAATCCTTTTAGGCAAAGAGTCTACTGGAGGTTTAGGTGCTGGAGGGGTTCCTGATATTGGTAGGAAAGCCGCTGAAGAAAGTGCTAATGAAATTAGAGAAGCGATTAAGGACGCCAAATTAGTCATTGTTTCTACAGGGCTTGGAGGAGGGACTGGGACTGGAGCCACCCCTACTATCGTTAAAATCGCAAAAGAAGTGGGAGCGCTCACGATTGCTATCGTTACTAAGCCTTTCAAATACGAAGGGTCTCAAAAAAGCAAGAAAGCCGAAGAAGGGTTAAAGGAGTTGGAGCAATCTAGCGATTCTATTTTGGTTATCCCTAATGATAAAATTCTTTTGACCATGAAAAAAAACGCCAGCACTAAAGAATGCTATAAAGAAGTTGATGATGTCTTGGTTAGGGCTGTGAGTGGCATTTCTACGATCATCACTAAACCCGGTGATATTAATGTTGATTTTTCCGATTTAAAAAGCGCTCTTGGTTTTAAAGGCTTTGCGTTAATGGGTATTGGTGAAGCCACTGGCGAAGAATCCGCTAAATTAGCGGTGGAAAATGCGATCCAATCGCCTCTTCTTGATGACGCTTCTATTGATGGGGCTAAGAGCATTATTGTCTTTTTTGAGCACCACCCTGATTATCCTATGTATGCTTATTCTCAAGCTTGCATATCTATTCAAGAACGAGCCAATCAAGATGTTGATGTTAAGTTTGGCCAACACACGAGCGAGAGTATCCCCATTGATCATGTGCGCGTTACTATCATTGCAACCGGTGCTGAAAGAAACAGCGGTGGAGCGGGTTTGGAATCTATCGCTACGCCCTCTCAGCCTGTGGTGAAACAAACAAGAAAAGTGGGTAATAGCGATTTTTTAAGAATCCCTACTGAAGAAGAACTATCCACACCCACAGCCATAAGGATCCAGCAAGATTGATTGCAAATCTCGCTTTCCCCCCTATTTTTATAGGGTCATAATAAAGCGGTTTGTTGGGTTTGCTCTCATTTAGAATAAAATTAAGAGGCTTTGATTTTGGTGTGCTGACTTTTAGAGTGTTTGGGGGTTTTTAAAAACACTTAGAGGGGAATATCCCAAAGCACCCCTTGGTTAATGAAACGCTAGAAACCCATTTGGCAAAAACCGAGGGCTTTCATGCTTGCGTAAATTCATAAGCTCCATTATAGATTTGGGAAGTCAATACATTTTTAATTTGATTGAGCTTCACATCTCATCAAATACAGATTATTTTTCCCATCAAAATAATTGATAGCGGCAGTGATTTTATCAGACAATCCATCACTTTCTTTGATAATCTTTTTTCAAGAAATCGCACGCATCAGTGAAAAACTCTCGCTCATTAGTTTTATGAGTCTTCTAACACGCTCGCAATAGCGCGTTTAGAATTATCCGCACCGATGAAAATGTTTTTGAAATCGCTAGACATAAGGTCTCCTTTAAAATTCAAGTATTGCTACAATCAATGCGCTTCACACCAATCACTTAGAAGAGTCTTGATTTTTAATAGCAATATCTAGCTTATTGAAAGGGATTTCAATGTGGTTAGCGTCTAGGGCGTTTTTGATGCGTTCAATGAGTTCGCTCCTCACATTAAAGATCCCGTCTTCAATCTTTGCCCAAACTCTAATGGTAAAATTCAGCGAACTTTGTCCAAAATCCGTGATTCCAATAAAAGTGGGCATGTTTTTATCAATTTTTTCCATTAAGTCAATAACATCTTTTATAGTCTTATGCACCAGTTCAATATCGCTCCCATACCCTACCCCACAAACCCATTCAATGCGCCGACATGCCGTGTTATTGCTATTGATAATATTAGAATTAGCAACACTTCTATTGGGCAAAACCGCCAAACGCCCGTCATGCAAGCGTAAAGAAGTGTTAAAAAAATTAAGCGCTTCTACTTTGCCCTCTAGGCCAGAGATTTCAATGATGTCTCCTTTTTTGAAAGGGTGTAAAATAATAAGGATTATCCCTCCCGCAATGCTTGAAAGGTAATCTTTTAAAGCCAACGCCACCGCAATCCCCACCGTTCCTAAAACAGTGATAATAGAGGTGGTTTGGACGCCTAGCGTGCTGAGTGCAATGATTGTGGTGATGATAAGGATTAAGATAAAAGTAACCTGTGCGACAAAATTCGCTAAAATCTCATCCTTTTTGGATAAAAGTTTCATGGTTTTGTTCCGTAAGAAAAACGAAAAATAAAAACCTATACAAAAGACAACAATGGCCTTGATTAAGATTATCCCAAAATGCTTTGCCTGCGGAAAAAAATCCACTAACAGCGTTTTAATTTCATCCATAAATTTTTCCTTTTAAAAATCGCTTAAAAGCGATCAAACAACTTAATTTTGTATGAGATTATTTTAACATGTTAAGCATCTTTAGGGATAACTTGATTAGATTTTAACACACTGTCTAATGAAAAAAGGTTTTTTTAGTGTTGAACCTAGAGGCCACTTTACGCACACCCCACGATACCCGTCCCAGCGAACAGATCGTAAAAAATCACACCCAAAAGGTTGCCCCACAACCGCATGGATATTTTCTTGAATAAAGGGAATGAGTTTGTATTTAGAGCCGATGCAGTTCGTAGTTCATTGATACAACCATTAAAGGGTAGTTTTTGATCGGATCTAATTGGATAGCTCGCATGATAGTCTTTTTCCTGTATTGTATTCAAACCCACACTCTTTCAAAAGGAATGAAGCGATCCCTCTTTTTGCTCCTTTGAATTGGCTCAAGCGTTCCTTTAAAAAGACTCTAAAACTCTAAAATCCAATAGCATATTGGTTTAACATCGGCTAAACACTCTCTCCCTAATTTATCAACGCCTAGAGTTATTAATATAATTCTCAATATTTTTTTTAAAATCTTCAAAGATAAACTTAATGTTCAAAATTTTAACTTTTTCTTGAATACCTTGTCCCAAATTACCATCAATTGATATTAAAATGCATTTCGCATTGGCTCCACCAAAATTTTGAGCGTTAGCAGATAGAGCGGTTAAAACCCCCTTATTTTTTAACTCCCCACTCTTGCATTCTGCAACATAGAGATTTTACCATCGCTAAAAGCTATGTCAAGCTCAGCATAAATAGGGTGCTTATCTCCTTGAGTGGCGTTTGTGTTTTCAACGCTCAAAATCATATTCAAGCGTAGATCATAGATTACCTGTTTGTCTAGCAACTCCAACAATTCACAATAAATATATTCTTCAAACCAACCCCCTATAATGTATTTTCTAAAATCATCTTCATCTTCTGAATATCTGAGCTTTATTTCCTTTCCATCTATATTCACGCAAACTTGATGGTTTTTGTAAAACATTTTCATATTATTTTCGCAAATATTTATCGTTTTATCTTTGGCATGGTTTTCATTGATCCTTTGATAGAACGGAATAATTCTTGCGCGATGTTCATACAATAAGTTGCTTAAATTTTTATGCTCTTGTATTTTTTCTAAACTCTTTTCGTCTATAATACCATTTTGTTTTATCATACGATTTGGGACATGCAAAGAGAAAAAGTTTCCACATCTTTAATGGGGATAGCCGGAATAGCAAAAGGCTCAATACCGCTTGGATTTTTAAAAAATAATAGCCGTTGGGCTTTTTCTTCAATATAGAAATAAGGCGCTTGAAAACATTCTGATGCCTTTAGCCCTGCTAGAAACATCATTTTAGTCCCACCGGTCAAATTAAAACACAATCTGTTCCTTAAAACATA